>NZ_CP012602.1:4617500-4917500 GCF_001278805.1 Bacillus sp. FJAT-18017
CATGGTACGAATAATGCTTTATCATAATTGGTTCTTCAGATTGACTTGTAATCACGAGGAGAATCGCATCAAAAAAATCAGTTGCAGGACTGAACCTTTGATTTTTCTCTACCACTAGAATTCCCAATGTATTAGCTTGGCTTGCCCTCTCCTGATACACGGGGCGTAATATATCTTCCATTTTAAGTTCCTCCAAAATCATTATAGCTATAGTTTCGACAATAATTTTGTTTTTTCCTTCTTCATTTTTCAGTTAAACCACATACTTCCCCAAGTTCCTTTCCATGACTTTGTGTGCTATAGTTAAAAATCGGGAGGGGTAATGAATGGGCAAGTATTCAAGTAAAATAAATAAAATCCGAACTTTTGCTCTTAGCCTGATTTTTATTGGCTTCGTTGTTATGTATTTCGGTATCTTCTTTCGAAACCATCCGTTGGTCATGACGATTTTCATGCTTCTTGGCTTCTTTTGTATCATTGCCAGCACAGTTGTTTATTTTTGGATTGGTATGCTTTCAACAAAAACTGTACAAGTTGTTTGCCCGAATTGCGGGAAGCACACAAAAATACTCGGCAGGGTTGACATGTGCATGTATTGCCGCGAGCCGCTAACTTTGGACCGGGATCTAGAAGGCAAGGAATTTGATGAGTCTTATAATAGGAAAACACGTTCTTGATTTTTTTGCTAACTAAAAAGGAAAGCGCCCATGGGGATTCCCATTGGGCGCTTTTTTTGAATCCATTAATGAGCTTCCTTAGCGGAACATTCAGGACAATCTCCGTAAATTTCCATCCGATGATGTCCAACCTTGAATCCTGTCACATGCGAAGCCAGATGTTCCACTTCATCAAGGCCAGGATAATGAAAATCAACTATTTTATTGCACTTTTCACAAATTACATGATAGTGGTCGGTTGTCCTAAAATCAAATCGGGCTGAGGCATCCCCATAAGTGAGCTCCTTGACAAGTCCAACATCCTTAAAGACACGAAGGTTATTGTAGACTGTGGCAACACTCATATTAGGGAATTTCCCTTCCAATGCTTTATAGATATCGTCTGCAGTAGGGTGCGACATGGAGTTGATTAAGAATTCTAATATCGCATGACGTTGAGGAGTCATTCTCACACCGGTTTCCTTCAACATTTCCAACGCTTCCTTTAACTGTTCAGGCACCGCCATGCACCTCTTTTCAATAAATAAATTATTACATTGTAATTGTTATAATTAGTTTAAGACCTTTAAGTCTATTTTGTCAATATACCTGCTTATTTACTGGGTTAAATATAATTTCCAAATCATTCCTGATGAAGATTTTTCTCTTCCGCTCCCAGCTTGTGATTTACAAATCGAGCCGTTACAAATAGCATGTCAGAAAGTCTGTTTAAATATGAAAGAACTAGAGGATTTACAGAGTCACCGAGGGATACGGCTATTCGTTCGGCGCGTCTAACCACTGTTCTGGCAACATGGAAAGCTGCTCCCGCTGGATGCCCGCCCGGAAGGATAAAGGTAGTTAGCTGCGGCAAAGTTGAATCCCATTCATCAATTTGCTTCTCCATTTCATTTAAATCCTCCACGCTTATCTTCCACTTCACCTCTTTACCTTTAGGCGTTGCCAATTCTGCTCCAACATGAAAAAGCTGTGTCTGGATTTTGTGATAGACTTCATCCACAGTTTCCTTACCAGGAAAAAACTCGTTCTTTAGATAAGAAAGTGCCAGTCCAATTGCAGAGTTTGCTTCGTCACAAGTTCCATACGCTTCAACTCTCGCATCATTTTTATTAACCCTGCTTCCGTATATTAGTGATGTAGTTCCCTTGTCGCCGGACTTTGTATAAATTTTCATATTTAATATCCCCTTTTTAAATCAATCAAATTGATGTAATTATTCTCTTTATTACAATATACAGAGAGGTTGTGTTCAAAAATCTCGAAAGATCGTGGAAGATAGTGCTGTGTAATACTTGATAAGTGCGGTGTCACCGTAATATTCTCCATTTGCCAAAATGGATGCCCTTTCGGCAACGGCTCCTTCTCAAATACATCAAGATAGGCATGAGCAATTACATTTTCCTGCATAACTTTAAGAATTGTACCCTCTTCAACCAGATCACCCCTGCCAATATTGATGAAAGCGGCTGAAGGCTTCATCATCCTGAAATGCCGTTCCTTCAGCAAGTATCTAGTTTCACCTGTGCTTGGCAGAACAGAAACAATAAAATCAGCCCTTGAAATGTATTGATCAAGATTTGAAAAAGTGTCTGTGACATCCGCATCCTCGTGTCGCCTGCCGCTACGATTAATGCCAGTGACCTTCATTCGGAACGCTTTTGAAAGACGGGCAATTTCTCCCCCTATTGCCCCAACCCCTAGAATAAGGACATGTTTGCCGGCCAATTCTCCCACTTTAACTTTGCGGTTCCAATCCTCAAGCTGTTCATTCCTAAGGATTTCCGGGAATTTTTTTATATGTTGCAGCATGGTTCCGAGAGTAAACTCAGCCATTGGGATTTTATGAATTCCCCTGGCATTTGTAACAATAATCCCCTTCTTTTCACATGCCTCAAAAGGCATCCTTTCCATCCCAGCAGACATAATCATAATCCACTTCAGATTCTGTGCCATATGTATATAGTCTTCGTTTAAATCTTCTCCATATGTAACAATAACCTCCGCTTCTATAAGTTCCTTCCCTGCGGCACCTGGCCCTTTTGCATAGTGAAAGCTAATCTTTGGAAAATTTACCTTCAGTTGGTCCCTTAGTTTCTCGGGTGGAATAAACGTAAACAATATTTCCATAGTAACAACCCCTACAGTAATAAATAATCTGTCTTTTCTTAAATCATACCACCTCAGACGTGTTTCTTAAAAATTCTAGCTACCATTAAGAAAATAGCAAGCGCCTTCGTGACAGGCAAAAACCGCCTCGAGCCAGGCGAAGTTACATCAAGGATCCTTTCCTTTGTTCCCAGCTCCGTATGACCTCCTCGAAAATCCTCGTTACGCTATCGCGTAATTCCGGACGATGTATTTTCGAGGGAGCTTTCCTTGTGTTATCGTTTTTCTTCGTGTATTTTTCCTTGTGGAGCTGTACAGTTATCAAAGAAAAGATAAACATCTGATAATATAAAAAGAGGACCGGAAGTCCGGTCCTTTAAAAGGATATCTGAGGAGGTATGCCCTAATATAATGTATTCCAGCGTTGTTTAATTGCATAGACAGTAGCCTTTATCAATAAAAATAGGCTTCATATTAAACAGGCACTCCCAGGAGAATGAACTCCCCTAAGAGTGCCTGTTCATTTATTTCACTACGTAAAAACTGACAGTACGGCTCTTGTTTCCAGCTTTGTCCTGGACATATACACTAAGGATGGTACGTGCTTTTTGTTTTGGAATCGATACAGAGAACGATCCGTTTTTGGCAACAGTTCCTTTGCCAAGTAATTTGCTCCCTGATTTCACAAACACAGTTGACCCAGCTTCGGCTTTTCCTGTTACCTTTTTTGAAGCTGTTGTTACTTTATATACAGTTGGTGCAGAAGGAGCAATTTTGTCAGCAACAGTCACTTTCGCCGCGGCGCTGACGTTCTTGGAAGCGTCAGAAGCATATACATAAAGAACTGTACCTGCCTTTTGGGCTGATTTCAATGTTACCGTAAAGCTGCCGGATTTATTCGCTACAGCTTTACCGATTTCCTTAGAACCAACTCGTACTGTTACCTTTGCATTTGGCTCAGTTTTACCGGCAATTTTTTTATCAAGGTTGGAAACCCCATTAACTGTAGGTGTTATAGGTGCTGTTTTATCAACAACCTTTACAGTAGTTGCACCACTGCTGTTCTTTCCGCCATCAGTTACAAATAATTGCAGGACTGTTCCAGCCTTTTGGAGGGATGACATTGTGACAGTGAATTTGCCATCCTTTGCAGCAACTGCACTTCCTAGTACAGTTGAGCCTTTTTTCACGGTAACTGTTGTACCTGGTTCAGCTGTCCCTGTAACAAGCTTGGAATTATCCGCTACTGGATTTACCTTCGCTTTTGCCGGCGGAATAATATCCCCTACAGTAACAATTGTAAAGTTGCTAACATTGTTGGCTGCGTCTATTGCAAAGACATACAGAGTTGTCTTTTCTTTTAATGGAGCCATCAAAATGGCTGTGAAATTTCCGCTTGTATCAGCAATTACTTTTATCTTCAGTGATTTGCCGTCTGTAATAACTACATGGGCACCAGGTTCTGCCTTACCTGTGATTGTCAGGTCTTTATTGGTTACCGGGTTCACAACAACAACACCCGGATCTGTTGCATCTTTTACAGTTATCATAACTGGGGAGCTTCTGTATTTAGCCTTGTCAGTTGCCGTCACAGCCAGGACTGTTCCCGCTTTTTGAACTGGAATTTCAATAGAGAAACTTCCATTCTCTTCAGCGGTTCCAGTTGCAAGTACTGTTTCCCCAATTTTAACTTCTACAAAAGCAGATGCTTCTGTTTTCCCAGTCACTTTCGCGGATTGGTCAGTTACTTCATCAACCTGCGGTGCCTCAGGGGCTTTGTCATCAAGAACAATTCTTCCCTCAATGCTTGCAGAAATAGGTTCATTTTGAGCCTTCACATAGTCTACCAATGCATGGAGATCCGACATGTGGGTAGTTCTTTCGGTACCTTCCTTCAGTACAGTAAAGCCATCTCCGCCATCAGCCATGAAATTGTTGACTGTAACAGAATACTTAGTGGCAGGATCAATTTTCTCTCCGTTAGGAAGATAAATGTCCAAAACCTTCTCGCCATTAGGCAGATTGTTTGTCCACGTATACTTCAAACCAGAAATTTGCATGATACGGGCGCGGTCTGTCCATTGCTGGTTAAGCAAAGTTTTCACCTGATCGCCGGTGATTTTCAAGGTAACGATATCATTTCCGAAAGGCTGGACTGCAAACAATTCTCCCCATGTTATATCGCCGGCATCCTTGATTTCATCACGTACACCGCCGACGTTCATGAAAGCAAAATCGGTTCCGGTTGCAGCACGCATACTGTCCGCAATCACATTACCCATTGCAGATTCTCCGGCAGTATTTGCCGTTCTTGAGATTGGAGCTGCGGCCTGGCCAATTACCTGCTCTGTAATCGGAGCAATATCCGCTTTATAGGAGTCCAGTTTCGCTTTAATTGCTGCATCAGGTGTAATGCTATCCTGGAATGTTGAAGCAACTTCTGCTTTTTTCGCAACGATATCCTGTGTAATTGGATCAATCGTTACGTCTACATCAGAAAATGCAGTTCCGTAGGAATAAGACTGGACAAGCAATTTACCATTCACGGTTGCATTAAGATGCTTGTGGTCATGTGCACCATAAATAACGTCAACTTCTGAATCGACAGCTTTTGCTATTTCAACAGCTTCCCCAGTTGGGTTAGACCCATCCGCAGCAGACGTTCCCGGGTTGTGGGCCAATACGATGATGGCCTTAATGCCCTTGTCTTTTAGTTGCTGTGTATATTTATTGATTGCTTCAACTTCATCAGTAAACTCGTAGCCTGCCGTCCCGCTTGGAGTGACAATGCTTGGAGTTTCAGTCGTAACGACACCAATAAAGCCGATTTTCACACCATTGACTTCCTTGATTGTATACGGCTCGAGCAGAAGATTTCCTGTTGCTTTTTCAACAACATTCGCTGCAACAATTGGGAAGTCGGCACCTGTGTATTTGCCGTACTTCGCTTCGTATTGCTGTGTCTTCGGATGGCTTCCGCCGGTGATAATCCGCTTTAATTCGTCAATGCCTTCGTCAAACTCATGGTTTCCAAGTGTACCGACATCAAAGCCAAGTTCATTCATGAATCGGATAGTAGGCTCGTCTTGAAGAAGTGCAGACACAGGTCGGCTTGCACCAATTAGATCGCCTGCTTCTACTAATAACGTGTTAGGGTTTGTTGCTTCCCTCTGCTTCAGGTAAGCAGCAAGATATTCAATGCCACCGACAGCCCTGTTCGATACTTTTGTATTGTAATCCAACTGGCCGTGCAGATCGTTAATACCGAGGAACTGGACATAGACGTTTTGATCAAGCTCAAAATATTGGAATCCTCCAGCATCCCCGGCAGGTCCTAAATCCTTGATGTTTTGCGTCTCCGCAGCAAATGGTACAGCCAATGGAGAGGATTTAAATTTAAGCTTTGCTACCCCGCCAACCGGAGCTATCTTCCAGTTGTTGTCCACTTTTGGGTCAATTACTTTTTTAGCACTAATGTAGTCTGTGAGAATTTGGCGGTTTTCATATGGCGAATCGATAACAACATTGGCCTTTGCACCCATTCCAGGGAAGCCGCCGCCGCCGCTTGCACGGTAGTTGTTTGTCGCAATGATGAATTCCTGGTCATCCTCGATTGGAGTCCCGTCCATCATTGTGAAATTGATAATCCGGTGCGAATCCGGATTTATTAAAGCACCTGTTTCCCAGTTATATCTGACTGGTTTCGTTACATCGATTTCGTATTTAATTCCGTCAATCTGGTCAAAGTTATATGGGCGGAAATTGTAATCGAGCAAATCCTGTTCAGTTGCTGAGGCCGGATTGATTTGTTTAAATTGCGCAGCTGACATTTCAAGCCATTCTTTCACTTCTTTACCGGTAAGCTTAATCGCCTTTAAGGTATTGTTAAAAAGGTACAGGTCATTGGCACTCTTAATCGAAAGAGGTCCCTTATCAATTTTTGTAAAATCGGATGTCCCTCCGCGGCCACCTTTATAAGGAGCAGCTGCCGAAATAACTGGAATATCAGCAAGGGATGGATTATTTGTTTTAATCCAGTTCTTGACGTAGTCCATTTGCGCATAGTTCACCAGCTGGACAGTGGGGTCATCGACTACCCGCGAGAAGTAGCTATGCATGGAGGCTGTCGTTTCGCCGATTCCCCCGCGCACGTACTCCAATGTACCTTCATGTGTTTCTTTGATCGCAGAGGTAATTTCCGCATCCGGTGTGACGGTCGCTACCTTAACATCTTTGCCATCTATTTTTTTAGTTTCAAAAATCGGCCTGTTAGCAGCCTTTGAGTTCGTAACTTCCCATTTACCATTAACATATTCGAGTTCAAGGTCCATAACCCCAAGGTTATTCCCCCAAAATCCGGCTTCAACAGCTGGAACACCGTGAATATGTCCATTCACATTGTCGATTCCCGTTTTGCCATCAAACGACTTATCGCCAGGGAAGTTCAAGTGCGCATGCCCGAACAGCATCGCATCGATTCCTTCCACCTTGGTCAGGTCGTAAACTGCATTTTCAGCCAATTCGCGTCCTTCTTCAGCAATATCACAACCTGAATGTGCTATCGCAACGATTAAGTCAGCGCCTTCAGCCTTCATCTCAGGTATAAACTTCTTTGCTGACTTTACCATATCCTTCGTAACAACTTTGCCGGTAAGATTATCTTTATCCCACTGCATGATTTGCGGCGGAGTGAAGCCAATATATCCTACTTTTATTGTCTGCTCCTTGCCGTTCTGGTCTTTTACCTTTTTATCAATAATTTTATAGGGTGTATATTTAAGTTTATCATTGCTTGGATCGTTGTCCTTATCATCGACATAAATGTTTGCGTTAACAAGTGTATATGGAGCCTCTTCAATCGCATTATCAATAAAATCAAGTCCATAGTTGAATTCGTGGTTCCCAAAAATGCCGCCGTCATAGTTTAATTGTTTCATAGCCTGGAAGACTGGATGAACATCATCCTCACCAAGCTTTTTGATTTTGGCAACATAATTTGCTAGCGGATTTCCCTGAAGCAGGTCCCCGCCATCAAACAGGAGGGTATTATCCTGATAGGTAAGGTTTGTATCAGGATTCATTATTTCAGCACGGGCAGCTTTTATTAAGGATGCTGTCCTGTTCAAGCCATATTCGATTGTCGCTTTATCCTGAAAATAGTCATAGTCCATTACATTTGCATGCAAATCGGTTGTTTCCATGATTCGGAGTTTGACCGGAGCCGGGACAGAATCTGCCGCTTTTGCATTAGAATAAGGAATTACTGGAGAAACAAGGGTGCTGAAAAGCAATGCAGCTGCAGTAAGCCTGCTGACTGTACCGAAATTCTTTTTTTTCATTCGGTTGACACCTTTCCTTTTGTTGAATTTTGTCTTCAGAACCGTCTTATGTAAATGCGGCTCCCATCCTCCCCAATCAATCCTGCTTTATCTTGACTAAAGTGTGAAAACGGTTTCAAATTAACATTAAAAGCAGGGTTGCAGACTCTATTACTCTCCTATTATATCTGCCAATATTCTCTAGGAAAAGATAATTTTTTCAAAAAAATACCCTCTTTTCCAATTGGAAAAGAGGGTTGCAACATTTGTATTTAATTGTTTTTTTCTCTTAGGAATTCCAAAGCCTCTTCAACGTGCCCCTTCACTTTAACAGCGCGCCATTCCTTGGCAATTTTACCTTGTTCATCGATAACAAACGTGCTTCGTTCAATTCCCATATATTCCTTGCCAAAGTTCTTTTTTAGTTTCCAGACTTCGTATGCTTCCGCAGCTGTATGGTCAGTATCGGCCAGAAGCAAAAAGGGAAGTCCGTGTTTTTCGGAAAATTTCTGATGGCGTTCGACAGGATCCGGACTTATGCCGATAATAACAGCATTGGCATCCTCAAAACTTTTATGATGATCCCTAAAGTCACACGCTTCAGTCGTACATCCGGGTGTCATATCCTTTGGATAAAAATAAAGCACTACATTTTTCCCTCTAAAATCAGACAGTGCTACTGTCTCCCCATTCCTAGCCGGTAGACTGAAGTCCGGTGCCGGTAAGCCTAGTTGGATTGCCATGTAAATCACTCCTATGTATATGTCTTAATTTTAGCCTATCCAATTCTTTGGCGCAGCACAACTGAGATGCTCTCCGTAAAGCGTTGGCCAATCAGAAAAGCGCAAGCGCCTTGCTCAGCGCCGTATGGACTGGAGGGCCTCGAAGGAGATAAAGGAAACACGATGAGCGCAAGCGAATCGATGTTGACTTATCGTAACGAGGGGACCGAAGTACACTAGGCGCTAGGCGCTGGAGCTAGACAGTTCTCAAAAAAAGAAACGGGTTAAATTCGAATTTATTTTTCCCAATCCATGACAGCTTTTGCGACAAAGGCCGCCGGGATGGTGTAGCCGATCAGTGCTTCAATGATGGCAATCCACCTACCTGCGCCGAGTGGCACAACATCGCCGGGGCCAACCGAGAATAGGGTCATTGCACTGAAGTAAATGGAGGATTCTGCTTGATGAATGAACTGTTTTGAAGCAGCATGTGGATCTGCGAGGACGGGTTCTGCATAGAGGCCGAGCAATAAGTAAATCATTCCAAAACCAACGAGCACTGTAAAATAAATCATCCCCAGAAATAGGAAGTTTTCAAAGGATACAATCCTGCCTCTAACCTGGTTCGGTGTAAATAGTGTTTTGAGGCTCATGAACAGGCAAAAGCTTGTTCCAGCCAATAAAAAATAAAACAAATCGCCCACCACCCGCTTATGTTTGTCCATTCTATCTATATGCGGGTATGGTGGACTGTATTAGTTGTTAATTTCCGGCACCTCTGTATTTCTTTACGCCCTGGTTCCAAAGCAGGACAGAACCTCCGAAAAAGATAATTCCCATGAGCGGTGTCAGGAACGCGTAGCCAAACCATTCCTCCCTGCCCAGGAAGTATGCGGCTGGATAAACGCCAACGAAAGCAAATGGCAAAATCCAGGTGAGGACGAAGCGGATTGCTTTATTATAAATATCTACCGGGTATCTCCCGTAGTTTCCGATATTGTACATCATTGGCATGATCGAGGTCTTGGCGTCGGCCCAGAAGCTGATACAGGCAAGCATTACGAAGACACCTCCATAAATGAGCGCCCCGCCAGCCACGAATAGCAGAAAGATGAGTGCATCATACCACACAAGGTCAAGGCCGAGGTTCTGTCCGGCATACCACATGACGGCCATTCCTGTCACTGCTCCAAAGAGGGCTTCCAATTCAAGCCGTTCAAGGATGATCTGGAACAGGCTATGAATCGGCCGAGTCAAGATCCGGTCAAGCTCGCCTTTTACGATGTAGCGTTCATTAAAATCCCATATATTAAAAAAAGCCGAAAAGACTGCATATGGAACAAGAAAGAATCCGTATATAAAGATAATTTCATCCCTTGTCCAGCCGTTTAAGAGTGATGTGTGGCCAAAGACGACAAGGATGAAAATGAAATTGACAGCCTGGGACAGCAGGTCGGAAAGAATTTCTACAACCAGGTCAGCCCTGTACTGAAGCCGGGTTTTCATATATTGTCCCGCATACTGAAAAAACATTGATCCGTAAAACATGGTCAGCCCCCCTGGATGATAAGCTGTTTTTTCGCCAGCTGCCACAAAATATAAATTGGTACAAGCAGGATGAGGACCCATACTGCTTGCTGAAGCAGTGCTTCAACTACCTGGCTGCCGGTGAAGCCCTTAGTCACTATCATGCTCGGAATATAGCTTATTCCCTGGAATGGCAAGTATTTCATGATTTCTTGAGCCCAGCCCGGAAAGAAGCTCATCGGCAGGAGCAGTCCGGAAAACAAATCGATGACAACCCGCTTTGCCCGAATCAGGCCGGCATTATTATATAAGAAGAAAGTCGTTATACCTGTCAGCAGATTGATTTGTGTGTTGATCAAGAAACTGAAGGTTATCGACAATGCAAACAGCCCCCAAATTGCCGGATCAAGCGGAAGCGTGACGGGGAAAATAAGCATAACAATAATCATCCCGGGAACCGAGAAGAAGAAAAGGCGAAAAACCCCTTCACCGAATCCCTGCATCATTTTCATCCCGAGGTAGCTGTATGGACGAATCAGCTCGATTGCAACTTTCCCCTCCATGATTTCCTGCGCCATTTCCCGGTCAAGGTTATTAAAATAAAACGCTCTTGCCATCCAGGCAATAGCGACATACGTTGTCATTTGCCCTACTGACAGTCCCTGAATTTGATCTTTCCCGCTATATATTGCCTGCCAAAGAAAATAGTAGGCACCGATATTGATGCTGTAAATTAGAATACCTGTGTAGTAATTTGTCCTATAGGCAAGCATCATTAAAAAACGGATCCTTACCATTTCAAGGTATTTATCCATCTTAAGCCCCCCTATGCTGAACCTTTTTCGTATATATTGCGAATGATTTCCTCAGTCGATGTTTCATTTATTTTTACATCTTTTACTTTTAAGACGGAAACCACCCTGGCGATGACCTGGGAGATGACTTCATCCACATCGTCCGTCTGGGCTGAGAATATTTGGCCTTTTTCGTCCATTTCCCATTTAACCGGGAGTCCCGAGGTTAGATGCTGGAGCCTTGCCAAATCCGTTTGCTCGAGGAATTGGAATTGCAGTACCTTCCCTTCGCCCCATTTGTCCTTCAGGTTTTGAAGCGCGCCATCATAGATGATTTTTCCTTCATCCAGCATGACGACCCGTTCACACAGAGCTTCGATATCGGTAAGATCATGAGTGGTTAATAAAATTGTCGTGTTATATTTTTCGTTTATTTCCTTTAGGAACTCCCGGATTTTCAGCTTCACAAGAACATCAAGCCCTATTGTCGGTTCATCAAGAAACAGGAGTGGCGGATTATGAATTAATGCGGCAGCAAGCTCACAGCGCATCCGCTGACCCAGCGATAATTTCCGGACCGGTTTATCCAGGAGCGGTCCGATATCCAAGGTCCGGATGACGTGTTCCATGTGGGAGTTATAATCCGCATCTGATACTTTGTAGACTTTTTTCAATAGCCTGAACGACTCCTGGACTGCGATATCCCACCACAGCTGGGAGCGCTGTCCAAAAACAACGCCGATTGTCTGGGTGAATTTTTCCCGTTCTTTATGTGGATTCATTCCATTTACGATGATTTTTCCTGACGTGGGGGTAAGGATACCCGTCAGCATTTTAATTGTTGTTGATTTTCCCGCACCGTTTTCACCTATATATCCAACCATTTCGCCGCGTTTTACAGTGAAGCTGATGTCATTGACGGCCGGAACTATTTTATAATTGCGGGTAAAGAGGTCCCTGAAGGCACCAGCAAGGCCGGCCCTGCTCGAATACGCCTTGAAATCTTTGCGGAGACCTTCCACTACAATTGCATTTTCCTTGTCCATTTGCAATCCTCCTGAACATACACTCTAACCAAGTCAGTTTATCCATTTCCTTTTTCTAAAACAACTTTTATGTCTTTGGGAATGGCTGGGTTAGATTGCCAGGCAGTTTAGTTTTGTAGATTAATCTCTTGTTGATACCCATGATTAATCCACTAAATGGGTTGTCTGAATACAAACCCCGGTGGCATTATTCACCGAGACAGTATGCTTATCAATTAAGATAACGTTTGGATTTATTAGAACAAATCCCAATATGATGAAGACAAACGAGGCGCATAGCAGGTGTGTTAAATCCATAATTGTAACAAACGCTGCCCAGACCTGGTTGTGGACGAATAATGGTGTGATGCGCTTACCAGCGTTACCGAACTGGGCGGCGTAGGCCATGCTTTACCGTCCTCTAGCGTCGGCCATGCTCCACCGAAAATTCTTCTGCGCTTTTTCCATATTAAAAACAGTGCTAGAATAATAACGTACTTACTACAGGAGGTTACTATAAAATGAACTTTACCAATTCGGAACGATTACATAGCGAGGCTCTTGAGCATATTGTTGGCGGTGTAAATAGTCCGTCCCGTTCATACAAGGCTGTTGGCGGGGGAGCACCTGTTGTGATGGAGCGTGCGTCTGGCGCATATTTCTGGGATGTCGACGGCAATCAGTATATTGACTATTTGGCTGCTTATGGGCCGATTATTACAGGCCATGCCCATCCCCATATTACAGAGGCGATTAAAAAGGCAGCTGAGTCCGGTGTTTTGTACGGGACGCCGACTCCGTATGAAATTACTCTTGCGAAGATGCTTAAGGAAGCAATGCCGGGGATGGACAAAGTTCGGTTTGTGAACTCCGGTACTGAGGCTGTTATGACTACAATCCGTGTTGCCCGTGCATATACCGGGCGCGACAAGATTATTAAGTTTGCGGGATGCTATCATGGCCATTCCGATCTGGTTCTCGTTGCTGCCGGTTCAGGCCCGTCGACACTTGGAACACCTGACTCTGCCGGGGTACCGAAGAGCATTGCCCAGGAAGTGATTACGGTTCCATTTAATGAAGTGGAGCCGTTGAAGGAAGCACTTGATAAATGGGGCAGCCAGGTTGCGGCAGTTATGATTGAACCAATTGTCGGCAACTTTGGGATTGTCGAGCCAAAACCTGGCTTCCTCGAGCAGGTTAAGGAACTCACCCATGAGGCGGGAGCGTTGTTAATTTTTGATGAAGTGATTACAGCCTTCCGTTTTGCTTATGGAGGTGCTCAGGATATTCTCGGGATTACTCCTGATTTGACTGCGCTTGGTAAAATCATTGGCGGCGGACTCCCTATTGGAGCTTATGGCGGTAAACAGGAAATCATGGAAAAGGTTGCACCGCTTGGCCCTGCGTATCAAGCCGGCACGATGGCAGGAAACCCAGCTTCGATGCTATCAGGAATTGCCTGCCTTGAAGTTTTGAAGCAGGACGGGGTATACGAGTATCTTGACCGGCTCGGTGCGATGCTTGAAGATGGAATCCTTGGTTCTGCAGCAAAATATAATGTCCCGATTACGATTAATAGGCTTAAAGGTGCACTGACAGTATATTTTACAACAGAAAAAGTTGAGAATTATGAACAGGCGGAGAATACCGATGGCGAGATGTTTGCGCGATTCTTTAAGCTGATGCTGAATCAAGGAATTAATCTGGCTCCTTCCAAGTATGAAGCATGGTTCGTTACGATTGCCCATACAGAAGAGGATATTGAAGCAACGCTCCATGCAGTCGATAACGCCTTTTATTCACTTATGAACGAATAAATATACATTTTTTATGCAGCAGCCAGGGAGGGAAATTTCTGGCTGCTTTAATAATTTTTATTGGAAACGCTTACACAATACTATCTTAGTGCTTATTTCACAAAATTGTAATTGATTTTACATCCAAAAATTTGCATAATTATTTGAATATTGAATATTCGTGTGATAATATTAACCTACTATTTTTGTTTTCTGCACCTAGCCCTTCCCCACAAATGAACAGGAGACATTCTTTCAGCCACGGAAAAACTAGCTAACACAAAACTGAACTCAGGAGGTGACTGGCTCACGCCGGACCCCATGTCAAAAATCTGGAGCCCTCATACTTTCAAGGATTTTCATAAGCACGAGCATGATGCCTGTGGCATTGTTGCCTGCATGGAAAAAGACCGCATTCCGACGAGAGAAAATATTTATACTTGCATAGATGCACTTGTGACAATGAATCACCGTGCTGGCTTCATTAATGGTGAAGGTGATGGAACAGGCATCCACATTGACATCCCTCGTTCCCTATGGAAGGAAAAGCTTACTGCTTCAGGAGCCGACCCGTTGCTTGCTGATAGACCTGATTTATCTATTGGCCACTTATTTATTAGCAGAAAAGCAGATGCGGAGCTTGTGAAAAAAGATATTAGGAAATTGTTAGCAGCCAACAGCCTGACGCTTGTTTTTGAAACCGATTCGGTAACGGACAGTTCAGCACTTGGCCCAATTGCCATCCAGGAGAATCCTGTCTTTTGGCAGATCGCATGTGTACCTGTTTCAGAGACTGCGAACCTGTCCCAGCTCCTTTTTAATTTGATCGTAACCATCGAGAAAAACCAACAAGTTCATGTTGCCTCATTTAGCCAGTACCACGCAGTTTACAAAGTTATGGGTGCCGGTGATATCCTCCCTCATTATTACAGTGATCTTGCAAGCCCGGTTGTTGCCTCGACGATGACCCTTGGCCATAACAGATATTCTACCAACACGCTTTCCAGTTTTTTTAGAGTCCAGCCCTTCAGTGTCCTTGGCCATAACGGCGAAATCAATACCATTGCAAAATTGCGCGAGGAAGCGCTCCAGATTGGCGTGCCGCTTGTTCATGAAGGAAGCGACTCCCAAGATTTGAGCAGGACGATTGAAACCTTGATTTGCAGGGACAATTATACTCTTTTCGAGGCAATGGATGTTCTTTTCCCGCCAATCATTAATGAAATAAAAGGATACCCACCTCATCTTCAGGATTTGTATGTATATATCCGCGAAGCCTGGGGACATTTTGCTCAGGGTCCGGCCGGAATTATTTCACGATTTGCCGATGAGGCTGTCTTCAGTGTAGATGCTCTCGGCCTGAGGCCGCTTTGGATGCTTGAGACCGAAAGCTCCTACTTGTTTTCCTCGGAACCCGGGATTCTTCCAACAAGCGAGTATGTAAGCGATCCGAAACCTCTTGGGCCTGGAGAAAAGGTTGGCCTAAAGTGGAACGGAGACACACTGAATGTATATTGGCAGCCTGACTATCAGCAGGAAGTGTATGAGCGTTTTTCGAAACGTGTGAGCCTTGATGGTTCTCAGACAAGAATCAATGTGCCAGTCCTGCCTAAAACCATTATTGTTAACTATCCGGATAAAATCCACAACGGACAGTATAAGGCATTTGGATGGGAACGCGACCATATTCAGCTTATTGAGCAGATGGCTGAAAAAGGTATTGAGCCGATCAGGTCGCTGGGCCATGACGCACCGCTTGCTGCCTTGAACCCCGAAAGAAAGAATATTGCCGACTATATAAAGGAAAGTGTCGCAGTGGTCACAAATCCTGCAATTGACCGGGACCGGGAAACGGAACACTTTTCTACCCGTGTCATTGTTGGCAGACGCCCTTCCCTTATCCATTCTGAGGCTGCGGGAACTATTCTTGAACTACTTTCACCGATAGTGATTGAAGGCAAGGAAGGGTTGGATTGCTCCGAGGAGACTGGACAGCCCAGCTTTGATCAGGTTACAGCCTTTTATCGTGAAAAAGGGCTTGCTTTCCATATTCCTGCCACCTTTCAGAAGCAGGAAGACATTGAGGATGCGCTCCAGCGGCTCTCGAATCTTGCTGTGGAAGCTGTCAAGGGCGGCAAAACATTGCTGATTGTCGACGATTCCACAGCCCATTCAGACAATTCCTATTGGATTGACCCGCATCTGGCCATTTCAGCAGTCGACCAGGCATTAGCTCTCGCAGGCATGAGGAGAAATTGCTCGCTTTTGCTCAGGTCCGGGGCTATTCGTTCCTTGCATGACATTATTACTGCTTACGGCCTCGGAGCAGATTTGATTTCACCATACAATATGTTCCTAACTGTTTCGGATGGACAGACGAAGCCGATTTCCAATCTGTATAACGCACTAATTAAAGGCCTTGAGAAAGTCGTATCGACTATTGGAATTCATGAGCTCCGCGGCTATGCACGGCTTTTCTCATCAATCGGGTTGAATCAGCATATTGCCGATTATTTAAAAATAGTCAATTTCTTCGGGTCGGAGTCCCTTGAATCTGATTTTGCTGAAATGAAGCAGGATGCGATTCAGCGCGCTGCTGATTTCCAGAGTGATAAGGAACGGGTCGGCAAGACGTTCCATCTGTTCCCGCGAATTTGGAAGGCAATCGGGGAAATGGCCCAGACCGGAAGCTATGACGTGTATCGCGATAAAATATCTGAGCAGGAAGAAGCTAATCCGACGACGATTCGCCATTTGACCTCGTTGAAAGAGGCATCCAATCCCGTTTCACCTGCTGATGTCGATTTAAGTGTTGGTGAGCACAGCCTTCCGTTTGTGATTGCCTCGATGTCGTTCGGTTCGCAAAATGAAACTGCTTTTCGTGCTTATGCTGAAGGTGCAGACCGTCTGAATATGATTAGCATGAACGGTGAGGGCGGAGAAATTAAGGATATGCTTGGAAAATATCCAAGAACTCGCGGACAGCAGGTTGCATCTGGGCGTTTCGGCGTCAATGCTGAGCTGCTCAATTCCTCGAACCTTCTTGAAATCAAGATTGGCCAGGGGGCAAAGCCAGGAGAAGGCGGCCATCTTCCTGGCTCAAAGGTTACGGCAAAAATAGCCGAAGCCCGTAACGCAACAATCGGTTCGGATTTGATTTCACCTTCAAACAACCATGATATTTATTCGATTGAAGATCTTGCGCAAATGATTCTGGAATTGAAGACCGCCAATGACCAGGCACGGATTGCTGTAAAGGTACCTGTTGTCCCAAATATCGGCACGATTGCTGTCGGCATCGCCAAGGCGGGCGCTGATATCATTACATTGAGCGGTTTTGACGGCGGAACAGGTGCAGCGAGGATCCATGCAATTCAGCATGTCGGCCTTCCGGTGGAAATTGGTGTTAAAGCGGCACATAATGCCCTGCTTGAAGCCGGTCTTCGTGATAAGGTGGAAATTTGGGCCGATGGCGGAATGAAAAGTGCCTCTGATATTCTGAAAGTTATGCTGCTGGGTGCAAATAGGATTGGCTTTGGAACTCTGTCCATGCTCGCAATCGGCTGTACAACCTGCCGTGGCTGCCACCTTGATACCTGCCATGTTGGTATCGCAACACAGATTGACTCTGAAGCCAAGGCAAAAGAGCATGGGCTTAGACGATTTGTCCCCCGCCAGTTTGATCTGGCCGTACAGGGCCTTATTAACCTGTTCACGGCATTTTCAGAAGAAGTAAAGGGATTAGCAGCACAAGCTGGCATTAAAAGGCTCCAGGATTTTGTTGGCCGTTCCGATTTGCTTGAACAAACTAAGGGACTTAACAAGCTGGATCTGTCTTATCTGCTAAAGCCATTGGAGATCAGTCAATTAAGCACACTGGAAAGTACTGTATTACGCAACACCACTCAGCTTGAGGTTGCAGCAGGGGCTGAGTACCTGGATTCATGCGTGGAACAGCTTCATACCTCAAGGGAATTCGCGTCCGTTACCTCTAACCAAAGGGTATTGGGCAGCAGGGTTTCCTGTCACCGGGTCCGCGGGCGCCTTGACGGTGCCTATAAAAAACTCGCCAAGATAAAGCTCGCGTACCGGAACGGTTCAATCCCGGGCAACGGGCTTGGTGCATATAACAGCGAGGGAATTGATATTGTAGTCAACGGCGGCGGCCAGGATGGTGTTGGAAAGACTTCCTTTGGCGGAAGCGTTGTAATTTTAAAAGAAAAAGGCAAGAACGGCAGATATCTGAACGGGTCTGTTGGAAAAGGTTTCGGCTATGGAGCCCAAAAGGGATTGTTAATCGCTCAGGGAACTGCTGACGCTCGCGCAGGTATTAGGCTTTCCGGTGCGGATATTCTAATCGGCGGACAGCTCGTACAGCCATTGCCTGAAAAGGATGCTGGGAATGTTGGGGTCCATTCAACCATTAAAGGTTTTGCATTTGAATATATGACGAATGGACGCGGCCTTGTACTGGGAGACCCTGGTCCATGGATTTGCGCCGGCATGACTGGCGGTGTTGTTTACCTGCGGCTCCAGCATGAAATGGGGCTGACCGTCGATCGTCTGAAATCGCGGATTGCAAAAGGAGCAAATGTCTCCCTGCTCCCTCTTAATGAAACAGGAGTGAAGGATATCCAGGAGCTTCTAGGCACCTATCATTCTATCCTTCTCGATAATGGTCAGACTGAGGAAGCTGAAAAAATTGCTTTCCTCCTTTCTGCTCCTCAAGAAAATTTTGTCATGGTCATGCCAGTCAAGGAACAGGCAGATCCATCTGTTTCGACGGAATAACTTTAATGTTTAGATAAGAATGAAGTATGCCCAGAGCCGTCTCTGGGCATTGCTTTCGTTTAAAAGTCTTTATTATAGGAGAAGATGATTCTAGCAAAGATCGCGGGGCTTATGCGGAAGAGAGCTTAAAGGTAATCACTCAGCCGCAGTATTGGCCCAATAGGCTTCTAAGCGCTATAAGCAAAATTGAACATAACCTCTTCCAATTAATCTCACTCCATATTGCAAAAGGTAAAAATAGTACTTGATTGGCAGGATATAAGATCATAAAATAAAGACGCAAAACCGACATGATTTGTTCGACAGTTTGTGACATTCTCTTTTCCTATTAACATAGTTTTTAAGTGATAATACAGGAAACCGGTACCAAAAGAAAGGGATTACGATGAAAACCACACTAGGAGATATGCTGGAAAAACGCCCCGGAATGACGATGCTTCAGCTGAAGCAATCTCTTCAGGATTTTCAAAAAAGGGGAATTCTCTATATGGATGCAGAGCTTCTTACACTAGAACTTGACCAGTCCTTTTCTGTTTTTTATGCTCGCCATAGACGCAACGGTGCTCATACCGGTCCATTTCCTGTCCCGGCAGACAAATATAAACAGGATTATGATTTTAATTATCTTAAAGCTTTCTATCTTGATTATTATCGGAGACAGCCTGATGATTATGACCTTACCGGGCTTTCCATTGTAAGTGGAACAGAATTTATTTGGTATACAAAATCATAAATCATTGTATATATTGATTAGGAGAAGGAGTGCTCTTGCGCCCCTTCTTTTTATATAGAAATGTCTTTGTCCAAATCTTACGATTCATTTTTCCGCGAAACTCTCTTGCTTCCAATTCGTAAACAGGTTATAGTAACAGAATTGTTTAATGCAAATACAAAAGGTTTATAGTAGAGATAAAAGATGATTGAAAGGACTTTTTTAAAATGAAGTTAGGAGCCCGGATTTTAAAAACGGGAATATCCATTGTTCTCGCATTATTTCTTGCTGAATTACTGGACGTCCCTTCACCCGTTATGGCACCCATTGCTGCTATTTTCGCAGTCCAGCCAACCATTTATCGCTCTTATCAATCCATACTCGAGCAGGTGCAGGGAAATTTTTTAGGGGCTTTGATCGCTACAGTGTTCTATCTGCTTCTAGGCAACCATGTCGTGGTCATAGGACTTGCGGCTATCATTGTTATTACCTTGAACCTAAAGTTAAAACTGGGGAATTCAACGGGATTGGCTCTAGTAACCTTAGTCTCCATCATGTATATGCCCGGAGATCAATTTATTCAGTTCGCTGCACTCAGGTTCGGAACCATTATGCTGGGGGTATTCTCGGCATTTATCGTAAACCTTGTGTTCCTGCCACCCCGGTATGAAAACAGACTGTACCATAAAATTTCGGACACAACTGAAGAGATTATTCGCTGGATTCGGCTTTCGACACGGAATGCATCCGATCACACCCTTTTAAAAACAGATATAGAAAAACTGAAGGATACACTCCTTAAAATAGACCTCACTTACACGATGTATAAGGAGGAACGGAGTTATTTTAAACGGGATGATGCTGTTAAGGCACGGAAGCTTGTTATCTACAGACAAATGATTTCCACAGCTAGAAGGGCATTGGCAACACTCAACCGCCTGCACCGCTTTGAAAACGAATATCTCGCTCTGCCGGAAAAATTTCAGCAATCCGTACAGGAACAGCTTGACTGCCTCATCACGCTTCACGAACAGGTCATGCTGAAGTTCATTGGCAAGGTTCGTCCATCGGCTGCAGCGGAAAATCCGATTCAATGTCTTGATAAAAAGGAAGTATTCCGCATGTTCATTTCAAGGCAGCGTGAATACGAAGAAGAGGATGACAACCATCTATATCACACAATGCAAATCATTTCCGCCATCCTTGATTATGATGAGCACGTCGAACACCTCGATACCCTTGTCACCAGCTTCCTCTCTTACCACAAGGAAGACAATGAAATAACAGTTGAAGAAACAATAGAATAAAGTTCAATCAAAAAACCGGAATGGAGGCTTTGCTCCATTCCGGTTTTTCATCTGACACAGTCCACCCCACGCGGACAGAATAGCCTAAAAGTCCACAACAGGGGTCTGACCCCTTTTTGACTCCTTTTAACACCTTTACTCATGTTCGAGCTGCTGGACTTGGAATAGTCTGTAGTAGCCGCCTTGTTTGTCCATGAGTTCTTCGTGGGTGCCTATTTCGACGATTTCGCCGTGTTCGATTAGGACTATTTTATCGGCATGAGTTATTGTGGATAAGCGATGGGCAACAATGAAGGTTGTCCGGTCCTTGGCCAGCTTCTCAAGCGCCTCCTGGATTTGGTGTTCGCTTTCCAGATCCAGCGCTGATGTTGCCTCGTCAAGGATAAGAATTGGCGGGTTCTTCAGGAACACCCTGGCAATGGCGACCCTCTGTTTTTGTCCGCCCGACAGTTTGACTCCTCGTTCGCCCACCTTTGTTTCATAGCCTTCCGGGAGGTTCAAAATAAACTCCTGGGCATTTGCCTGCCTTGCCGCTTCCTCCACCTCTTCATCACTTGCCTCGGGTTTTCCTAACAGGATATTCGTACGTACCGAGTCACTGAATAAGATATTATCCTGAAAAACAACACCGATTTTATCTCTCAACGATTGGACATTGAATCTTCGAATGTCAACTCCATCGAGGAGAATCTGTCCTTCGGTTACATCGTAAAAGCGGGGAATCAGGCTGACAAGCGAGGATTTTCCTCCACCGCTCATGCCAACGAGAGCAATCGTTTCCCCTTTCCTCGCTTCCAAATTGATATTTTTCAGAACCAACTCATTTTCTTCGTCGTATGAGAAGCTTACATTCTCAAATCGGATATTGCCTTTTACCTCGGTACACTCAATTGCATTCGGCTCATCCACGATATCGTACTTTTCATCGGCAAATTCAAATACACGGTCCATCGAAGCAAATGACTGGGTCAAGGTAGTAGATGAATTGACCAGCCTTCTCAGCGGATTATAAAGGCGCTCAATGTATGCAATGAAAGCGACCATTGTCCCAAGTGTCAACTGTCCTTCAATCACCAAATATCCCGAATAGCCAATGACAATCAAAGGGGCAATGTCCGTTATCGTATTAACGACCGCAAACGCCTTTGCATTCCAGCTTGTATGGTCCAGAGCTTTTTCCAAAAAATTCTTATTCCGTTTATCGAATTGGTTCTGCTCATATTCCTCAATCGCGAAGCTTTTTATAACAGACATACCCGCAACCCGCTCATGCAAATAGCTTTGCACCTCGGCTAATGCCTGAGATCGCGTCCTCGTCAGGCTTCTAAGGTTTCCGAAAAAATACTTAACAGAAAATGCATATAAAGGGAAAAGCACAAGCGAGACCAATGTCAGCTTCACATTCATTGTCATCATGACCGCTATCGCTATCAGGATGGTTGCCACATCGAGCCATAGATTCATCAATCCTGTGATGACAAAGGTTTTCGTCTGTTCAACATCATTAATTACCCTCGATATAACCTCGCCTGCCTTTGTATTTGAATAATACTTAAAGCTTAACTTCTGCATATGGTCATACAGTCTATCGCGGATATCATAGAGAATTTTGCTGGACGTCCACTGAGCGAAATATTGCCGATAATATTCAACCGGCGGCCTCAGGATAACAAAAATGACAATCATGATACCCATAATCCAAATCAGCTTATCAATCTTTTCATCCTTGTGCAGAGTGTCGCTGCCAACAATATCATCCATGACATATTTAATAAGTATCGGAATAATGAGTGGTATTGCAAATTTAATGATTCCAATGATAATTGTTCCTATGATTTGCCACTTATATGGCTTGACGAAATGGAGATACCTTCGGATACTCTCCAACTTGTTTCCTCCCCTGGATTCTCTGATTTATTTTATATGTAGTAATTATCCAGTAATGAAGCGGCCAAACAAAAACCTGTTGATATGTGATCAACAGGGCGCTTTTGCTTGAAACCAGCCTTACTTTCTGTAACTCAGGTATCGTTCATACCAAGTATCGATAAATTCTGGTGAGAATGGTCCCTTTCGCTGGTTGATCCAAATGATGAGCTTCTCGACATTCTTTTTCAGAATTTTGTCAATCACCTCTGGATAGTTCATTTCCCGGCGATGCCGTTCATACTCATCCTCGTCCAAAAGATTATAAGTCATGTCCGGAAACACTTTAATATCAAGATCATAATCAATATATTTCAATGTATCGCCATCAAAAATGAATGGAGAACTAATATTGCAATAATAGTGCACGCCATCCTCACGAATCATCCCAATCACATTAAACCAGCACTCCGAATGGAAGTAACAGATTGCAGGTTCCCTGGTCACCCAGGTACGGCCATCGGACTCTGTAACGACGGTCCGGTCATTTCCGCCAATCACCAGGTTTTCGGAACCTTTCAGGATGGTCGTCTCGTCCCATATGCGATGGATATGCCCATTATGTTTATAGCTGTGTATTTGCATTGGTTCTCCTTCAATGGGTAAACCCATGAATCTCCCCTACTTTCATTTCCCGAACGCTTTGCACCTATCTTAAATCAAAAAATCGACAAAAGGCAACAAAAGACAATTCCCGTTTGCTTCTATTATAACGGTTACAGGGCAATTTTAAAACAAAAGAGCCATTTTTAGGATAAAATGGCCCATTCAAAACTCTATTTATTTTCCCCGCACATCATTAAAGCATTTATACGGATGAACCATTCAGGCTTTTCCCAGGCTGATAGGAACGGATCACTTCTTCTGTCTGATGCTCAAAAACCTTTTGAATTTCCCTGAGTTCTCTTTTCATTGCTGCGATTTCCTGCTGGATGCTCTCGAGGCCTGTTTCATGCTGAAGTAATTGCAGCTGTCCTTCAATTTCCTGGCAACGTTCCAATTCACCTTGTAAAAAAAGCAGTTTTTCCATTGTTTTCATTTGTTCGGAAATTAAACAATTGAAGGTTTTCACACTTTCACCGCCCTCATATTTTGCTCCTCTATGTATTCTTGAAAACTTCGCTTATTCCTTTGACTACTTCTGTAGGTTTAAAAGAAGTTTTGTCGAAGGAGTTTTTATCCAAACGTGTAAACCCCTAAACATAAAAAGGGCACCCTTTCGTTAAAGGGCACCCTCTTTCAGCAATAAAAATTAACGATTTTGACCTTGTTGGCCAGAGTTTTGGCTCTTACGGCTTTCAGCTTGTTGGTTCTGTTGTCTTACTTCTTGAGCATTAGTTTCGCTTGCGAATTCAGTACCGAATTGCCCTTGTCCGCCTTGAGCAGATTGAGCATTTTGGCGACGAACTTCTTGAGCGTTTGTTTGAGAAGCTTGGCTTCCTTGGTTGTTGAAGTTTGCCATTGTAATCACCTCCACGACTGTTAATTTAACCATGAAGGGGATTATCTATCCGGGATTTTTTTGGAAAAAATAAACATTAGACTAAAAGGGATAAGCCGCCATCCACAATAATGGTCTGGCCGCATATCATGTTGGACTCCTCTGATACAAGGAACATCACACAGTCAACTAGGTCTTTCATATCAACAATCCTGCCCGCTGGCGTTTTCGTCCTGGATTCAGCCAGAAGTGTTTCTCGATTAGGGAAATGGGTCAAAGCATCCGTATCGACTGGCCCCCCAGAAACGGCATTCACAATGATATTTTTTGGCGCCAGCTCTACGGCAAGATAGCGGGTTAATGCCTCAAGTGCGGCTTTCGATACGCCGACAGCCGTATAATTTTCCAAATACCGAATCGAACCGATAGAGCTGATACTAACAATTTTGCCTCCACCGTTCTTTTCCATTAACTTTGCAGCTTCCTGGGCACAAAAAAGGAGAGCCTTGCTATTGATATTCATGGTCCAGTCCCAATGTGACTCCTCAAGCTCCATTGCCGGACGAAGTACTCCAGATGCAGCATTGTTAACAAAAACATCAAGCCTTCCAAATTCCTCTTCAACAGTTGCGAACATGCCCTTAATTTTTTGGACATCACCGACATTGGCGCGGATCACCACCGCTTTTCTGCCAAGTGCCTCTATTTCTGCCGCGGTTTCAAGTGCTGCCGATTTGCTTCGGGCATAGTTAATAGCGATATCATAGCCTGCTTCAGCAAGTCGTAAGGCAGCTGCCCGTCCTATTCCCCTGCTGCTCCCAGTAATAAGCGCAACTTTTTGTGTCATAATATGTAGTCCTTTCTTGTTTCATTTTGTTTCTATTTTAGCCGTTCGGGGTATAGAAGACAATTGATTCCTAACACTAAACCTGAGCAATCCATTACGAAAGGAGAATTGCCATGTATGTTGGACGGGATATGACGGAATTGACGATGATGCCAAAAAGCGATTGGGAGGACAGCGAGCTGGCATTTTTTCACCATTCATTACAGCAGGTTGTACCATACCTAAACGCTGAGGGCCAGTCGATTCACCGCGAAATTGTTGAGGAAATTGAAAAGCGCGGCGGCCTCAACCGGAATGAAGCTGATTATACACACGGGACTAAAGTAAGTTACGATTAAGAACAAAAGCGTAAGCGCCTTCGTGACAGGCAAAAACCGCCTGTCCCTGCGATGATTATTCTCAGGAGCTTCCCTTAGTGGTCATCGCCGTATAAACTGGAGGGGCTTTGACTGAGATAAAATGAACCTTCCATCAGCGCTTTTTGCTGATGGTTAGGTGAATGAATCGGACCTTTAGGGACAGTTGCCGACGTAGGAGGCCTACTGTCCTTTAAGGTGGGGTAAAGGAATCACGAAGAGCGTAAGCGTGTTCGTGCATGACTTATCGTAGGGAGGAGGCCTGAAGTTTACTAGGCGATAGGCGCTGGAGCTAGACGTAGCCATGCCTAATAAATAGAGTTATAAACCGTCGTAAAACTAAAGTATCTTTAACATTTAAAAGAGCCTGGCTGTACGAATGTCTCAAACAGCCAGGCCCTTCTTTTCTATATTATTGGTTTCTGTTAAGGTACAAGGCAAGCATTTTCTGGTGAGGTACGGGCAGAGCATATTCCGAAAGCTCCTCCAGCGTCACCAGTTTTACTCCAATAGTCTCGGGAAGTTCAGAATTTAATTTCCCGGTATAAACAGTAACATTCCAGATGAGATGGGAGAAAATATGCTGAATTTGGCCAAGCGTTTCACCGAATTGGATATCCACATCAAGAAACTCATTATACAGACCTGACAGCCCTTTACGGTCATCAGCAAACGGAAGATGCAGTTCAACTGATGGCAGCTCCCACATATTTGCCAGCAGCCCCTCGTTTGGGCGCTTGCGAATTAGTATTCTTCCAGCTTCATCTTCAATCACCGCAGCTGCAAGACGGAGCTCCCTTGGCTTTTTCTTTTTGGCTTTGATAGGGAGCTCATTTTGGGCTCCTTCATGAAAGGCCTGACAATGCTCCCTTACCGGGCAAAGAAGGCAGGACGGTGAGGTCGGCGTACACACAAGTGCCCCTAGTTCCATTAGCGCCTGATTGAAATCAGAAGGTGAATCCGGGGATATTAATACCCGAACTGCTTTTTCAAAAATCTTCCTTGAAGAGGGCTTGGCAATATCTTCTCTAATCAACAGAATTCTTGATAGTACTCTCATTACATTGCCGTCAATAGCAGGTTCCGGAATTCCATATGCAATACTTAAAATCGCACCCGCTGTATAAGGGCCCACACCTTTTAGCGTAGCTATTTCTTCTGGTGTATCCGGTACAATGCCATTGTATTTTTCTTTAACTTCCCTGACAGCAGCCTGGAGGTTTCGTGCCCGTGAATAGTACCCAAGCCCTTCCCATGCCTTGAGAACCTTATCCTCATCAGCATCAGCCAAGGCGTCTATAGTTGGAAACTGCTCCATAAATCGGTGATAATAAGGAATGACAGTATCAACTCTAGTTTGCTGTAGCATAATTTCGGAAACCCAGACTTTATATGGATCCTTATTGAGACGCCATGGCAGGCTCCTTTGTTCGGCCCTGAACCAGGAAATTAAATCGTCGCGAAACTGTTCTATGATAATTGTTTCAATATTTTCCAATGTCTTCATTGTTAGATTTAGCCTCCCTGATGTTAAAAGACAAACGAAAGTGGGAATATAATAAATGTACTTTCCACCACGGTCTCCACTGATGGCAGTCACGATAGGGTTTTTCGAATTTTTGGGGAGGATTATCCCACAGTAAATTCTATAATTTTTAGTTGTATTACTTCCCGCTAAAAATGTGGTAAAGTGATTTTTAAACGGAGGACCCGTTTACACCATCTTCTACGGTAAAACATACGATGGAAACTGGCAAGCAATTTCGGCGGGGAAACTCATTAAAAGGAGGAACCGGCACCTTGGATACTGGTACACATGTTGTTATGGGGCTAGGCCTTGGCGCTTTGGCCACGCTGGATCCAGCTGTTGCCGGACATACTGCGACAGCAACCAGCGTTATGGTCGGCACCATTGTAGGCTCACAAATTCCCGATATTGATACAGTACTTAAATTAAGAAATAACGCAGTCTATATACGCAATCATAGGGGTATCACCCACTCCGTACCCGCAGTCTTTTTATGGCCACTCCTTATTACAGGTGCAGTGTATTTATTTAATCCTGACGCCAATCTGCTGCATTTGTGGCTATGGACACAGCTCGCTGTTTTCTTGCATGTGTTCGTGGATATATTTAATGCTTACGGCACCCAGGCACTTCGTCCGTTTTCTCCCAAATGGGTTGCTCTTGGTGTTATCAACACATTTGACCCGTTCATCTTCGGTATCCATGTCGCCGGTCTGGCAGTCTGGATTATGGGAGTACATCCGGGTTATACCTTCGTTGTCGTGTACGCGATTATGATTTTCTATTACTTCCTGCGTTTTTCAGCGAAGCGGGAGGTTGTGCAGGCAGTCAGAATCATGTTCCCTGCTGCTACGCAAATTGTTGTCGCACCCACCATGAGATTCAATCACTGGCGAGTTGCCGTTATGACCGAACAGGAGTTTTTTGTAGGTCGGGCCCAGGGTGCAACCGTACGTATTCTTGATAAATTCAAGCGCGTGCCGGTTCCTGATACACCAATCATTCATGCGGCGAAAAAGGATTCCAATATCTCTGCCTTTCTATCCTTCTCCCCTGTTTATCGATGGGAAGTAAAGGAATTCGATGACTACCATGAGGTTCGCTTTATTGATTTGCGATACCGCAGCAATGGGCACTATCCATTTGTAGCTGTCGTCCACTTGGATCCAGATTTAAACATTAAGAATTCATACACTGGCTGGATTTATAGCGAGGAGAAACTTCGAAAGAAACTAGAAATACTTCCAGGTTAACACAAAAAGCGTAAGCGCCTTCGTGACAGGCAAAGATCGGCCTGTCCCTGCGATGATTATGCTAAGTAGCTTTCCTTAGTGGTCAGCGCCGTATGGACTGGAGGGCCTCGAAGGAGATAAAGGAAACACGATGAGTGCAAGCGAAACGATGTTGACTTATCGTAACGAGGGGACCGAAGTACACTAGGCGCTAGGCGCTGGAGCTAGATTAAACAAAAGAAACGGCAGTCCATTTTTTTTAATTGGATGCCGTTTTAAATTTATTAGTGCAGCCTATTTTTATCCTCATTTAAATACTGGCTGTATTTCGGATTTCTAGCTGCGAACTCATGAAGGTTTTCACCGTAATGTTCAATCCATTGACGTACAACCTTTTCAGTCATCTCGCTTCCCAGATATTCTCTGCCAGCTTTGGCATAGGTAGTCTCAAAATCATCCCATAGCAATTCCACCCATGTCCTGGCCTGGCCGTAGGAAAGCAAATCATTCTTATCTAGGAGCAGATTGGTCAGCCTTTCATGATAATCATTCATATACAATCACCTTTCTTGGGAGAATTGTGAAAACATATCGCCAACTAATGTGTAAATACTAACGATATGCAGACTTGTTCTGCATTACTAACTAAAGATGGAGGCTGGAGAATGAGAAACAAAGCAAAGGGCTTTCCATACAACCATGATGACAAACTCGAAGGGGAACCTCGTGCCAAGGCTGAGTATGCCTCTAAGCGGGCAGATGGTTCAATCAATACTCATCCGCAGGAACGAATGAAAGCTTCTTCTCAAAGGAACCCAGACGAGATTAAGTCTTTTTAACACATTTTTCACTGTCTGCCTGGCATTGTAATGGATGCCAGGCATTCTATATTATCTATTCATAAGCATTGAAATCGGCAGGGCTTCTTCTTTTCCATCGCCATTAAGACGGTATCCCCAAGCAAATACACCATTTAGATAATCAATTTTAAAATATGAACCCGGGTCGCCTTCAATTGCATAAATTTCACCCGGCGCAAAGTTCGCAGGATCGAGCAAATAAGCTTTTGCCATGACAGCTTTTCTCTCAAGAACAGCGAATTCGTTCACAATGCCCATCTGTTCCGCTTTCCTTGCCTTTTCTTTTAAAAAGGCGATTTCTTGCTTTAATTCGTATTCTGTCATTTCGCTATAACGCTTTTCCTGCTGCATTCGGGCAACCACCTTTGTTATTTTTCCTACCTTTAGTATAGTAAATTTAAGATGGATTAGAAAGAATACTGCTTTATTACGGAGGTATCTTATGAAGACTTTAATTGTAACAGGTGCAGGGTCCGGGCTTGGACGTGAGCTTGCATTGCTTTTTGCTAAAAAGGGGTTTAGCTTAATCCTCGCTGGAAGGTCTGATGTACGGCTTCAGGAGGTAAAAAAGGAAATCGAAGCTTTTGGCGGGACAGCTGAAACGATTGTCATTGATGTCAAAGAAACATCAGTAATCCCTAATAGACTTGCATCAATACTTAAGGATAAGCAAGTTTACGGTCTTATTAACAATGCTGGCATTGGCCATTTCGGACCATTTACACAGATGAAGGATAGCGACATAATCGAAATGCTCCAAACCAATATATCTGGGACCATATTTATGACAAAAGCGATACTGCCTTATCTGGAGAAAGCCGGAGAAGGCCACATAATCAATATTATTTCTACCGCAGGTCTTCGGGGAAAGGTAAATGAGTCTGTTTACGCTGCCTCCAAGTTTGCAATAAGGGGATTTACCGAGAGCTTGCAAAAGGAGTATGAAGGCCAGAAGATACGGTTTACTGCAGCTTATATGGGTGGTATGGATACTCCGTTCTGGTCAAACAGTACACATGTTGCAGATCCTTCGCGATTCAGGACGCCTCGCGAGGTTGCTGAATATATTGTTGCCAATCTCGGCAACGACGAAATCATACTTGAAAGTAAAAAATCATGACAAACGCGTCATGATTTTTTATTCTTCTTGCCTTGATTCAAGATAGCGTTCAATTAAGTCTATTGGGAACCCTTTTCTAAAAAGTGTTTCTTTCATTTTTTGCTGATAGGCGTGTCCTATCAACTTCCCGTGTTTTCGGTGCGCTTTTTCTCCCTGAGCTCTGATTGCCTCAAGCTCGACTTCCTCTTCCCTGCCAAAATCAGCTTCACTCAAAGCGAATTGGATGGCATCAGTTTGATATCCCTTTCTCCTAAGCATGGCATCAAGCTTTTGCTTCAAGACTTTTTCGGATTCAGAGGAATATTTCTTCGCATACTTTTCAGCAAGTAATGTCGCTTTTTCAAATTGCTGTTCCTGGGTATATTGCTCCATTGCGTTGTCAATTAAAACCTCAGCAACCCCGCGCTCCTTTAGTTCCATTCTGACAACATAGGCGCCTTTATTAGTGGTGCTGATTTGGGTCCTAACATAAGCATCCGCATATTCCGCATCATTCAGGTAACCCTGTTCCTTAAGCCTGATTATGACTTCGCTGATTGCAGCTTCTTCAAGCTTTTTTTCCTTTAAATAGCTGTAAACCTCCTTTTCCGTCCTCATCTTATAAGCCAGATAGTTAATTGCGTTATTATATGCCTTGCGAATTTCGTCATGATAACCGACTTCCGCAAGTAAAAATTCATCCAGTTCCATTCCTTTTTTTAGCCGGAACTTAACAATGACAGACTCATCCGCACTAAACGCATATTCCTCGCCTTTGCCGAAGTCCATATAAATATTGTAACGCCCTGTATCTCTTTTCTGGGTGGTAATTTTGGTTACGGTTGGCATGTCCTCACCTCTATTTCACTTTACCATACCTTTACTATGCCATTCATGTTCCAAAAATGTAAAATAGAAACAAACGGTTTGTAGAGGGGGAGTTCGATTGAAACTGGCAATTGCGGGCGGAACAGGATTTCTGGGCAACGCATTAGTTGACACATTGCTATCCGAAGAGCATGAAATAGTTATTTTAACAAGGAAAAAGACCTCAAGTTCCAAGACAAACCTTACCTTTGTTCAATGGATGGCTGAGGAAAGCCAGCCTGAACGCTATCTTGAAGGAATCGAAGTTTTCATCAACTTGGCCGGAGAATCTTTAAATAGCGGACGCTGGACAACTGTACAGAAGGAAAAGCTTTTAAAAAGCCGGTTGGATGCCACAAACGAAGCAATCCGCATCCTCTCCAAGCTTTCTAAAAAGCCCTCTGTCTATATTTCTGCAAGCGCAGTCGGCGTGTATGGCACTTCCGAGGATAAACTGTTTACTGAGGAAAGTAGTCTAGGCCAAGATTTTCTGGCAAGTCTCGTTAAACAATGGGAAGATGCTGGCTCCAAAGCTGAAGAGCTTGGAATCAGGACAGTTTTTTGCAGATTTGGAATCATTCTGGACCGGGAAGAAAGCGCCCTCCCCCAAATGGTTTTTCCTTATAAACTTTTCGGAGGCGGAACAGTTGGCTCCGGAAGTCAATGGATATCCTGGATTCACAGGGAAGATGCAGTCGGTGCCATCCTTTTTATAATTAAGAATAACAGTATTAGCGGCGCCGTAAATTTCACTTCCCCCAACCCGACAACGATGAAAGAATTTGGCCAAACAATCGGCCAAGTGCTTCGCAGACCTCATTGGCTCCCAGTTCCTTCCTTTGCGTTGAAGCTTTTGCTCGGCGAAATGAGCATACTTGTACTTAAAGGGCAAAGGGTTATGCCAGTAGTCCTTGTTGAAGCTGGCTACCAGTTTCGTTTTCCACAATTAAAAAAGGCGCTGGAGGATCTTTTCAGTAAGTAAAATCCTTTTCCACCTCACACTGATTAACCATATGAATGACAATTTGCTCAACCGGTACTCCGAAATCTCATTCAGCGGCTTTAATAGCGGGACTTCCTAGTATTGTTTTAGCACAAATGTTTTATTTGACGAATTTAGGTTAAAGAATGAATACCGGCTGCTTTTTGCCCCCGGCTCAATACTTAATTAAGAAATATCTTTGCAGGTTGAATCAATGGCTTCTATATAGGAAAGGCTGGAAGTAGCAGTTTACTTTTCAAGAAGGAAGGGACCAAAATGGAAAAACCTAAAAAAGATAAGAATCGAAAAACATTGACGAGTACCCAGGAAGTCCTGTACCAAAGAGAATTTAAAGCCGCTGATAGAGCAGCGGGTTTTGATCCGCCAGGAAGAAGAAGATAGAAACAAAAGCGTAAGCGCCTTCGTGACAGGCAAAAACCGCCTGTCCCTGCGATGATTATTCTCAGGGAGGAGCTTTCCTTAGTGGTCATCGCCGTACAAACTGGAGGGGCTTCGACTGAGATACGGTGAATCTTCCATCAGTGGTGAAGTTCCACTGATGGTTAGATGAAGCAATCGGACCTTTAGTGTCAGTTGCCAACGAAGGAGGCTTACTGACACTTAAGGTGGGATAAAGGAATCACGAAGAGCGATAGCGTGTTCGTGCATGACTTATCCTAGGGAGGAGACCTGAAGTTTGCGCACGCGTAAGTGCTGGAGCTAGACATAAATCAGCTAGACTAAAGAAGCTATCAACTGACGCAAATCTCCTTATTAACAATTAGTTCGTGCTTGTGGAAAATTTCCACTCATGTAGAAGTCCCGGACGGAAACGATAAGACCATGGGGGTACTCCTCCGACTTTTATTTCCGAAAGGGGTTTTTGCTTTTGGCACGTTCACGTGGACATAGGAATCGCGATAAAAATTCTGCTTCTCTGCCGCAAACTCCGAAGAATTTAAAGATCAGTGATGGACTTGATGTGGAATTTGACCGTGACCTTGCCGATCATGACGATCTTGAAGCAATGGCAAGATCAAAAGCTGCCGATCAAAGGGCAAAAAGCAGGCGGAAATAATTTTAAAGGCGCAGCTTCTTATTGGAGCTGCGCTTGTTTTATGAATACGTTTTAAATTTATATGGATTTATTTCTGTGGATTGTGCATAACATCTGGGGATAGATCTGTGGATAATGTGGATAAGCCTGTGGAGTACTTCGAAAAACTATACTTTTCTTGTGGAAATCTCTTTGGATAACTTAGTAATTTATCAACAATGCTGTATTACATACAAATATCTTCAAATTCATTCTTGAATAAAATGTCCGTGCTAAAATGAGTGGTATGGTTATAACAGAGGTGAAACTGATGGTTCTTAACTTATTAAAAACATTAATTTCAATAGACAGTTCAACTATTCCTGGTGCAAATGAAGCTGTGGAATTTTGCGGAAATTGGCTTAAATCTCACGGTATGGAAGTAAACTACCTTGAAAATAACGGGCGAAAAATGCTGGTTACTGAAGTAGGTTCCGGCGAATTCACACTAGTTCTTAACGGTCATGTTGATATTGTTGCAGGTAACCACGGCCAATTCTTTCCTTACGAAAGCAACGGCAAATTATATGGAAGAGGTTCAGCCGATATGAAGGCAGGTGTCGCTGCAATGATGGCTGCCATCGTTGAACTAAAGCAGTATAAATTAGGAATCAAAGTACAGCTGCAAATTGTATCGGATGAAGAAACTGGCGGTGAGAATTGCTCTGGATTCCTTTCAGAGTCTGGATACAGAGGCGATTTTGTTATTTGCGGCGAACCAACGGGGCTTCGAATTGCCATCCAGGCAAAAGGCATTCTTCGTACTGACATTACTGTTCCTGGGAAATCAGCACATGGAAGCAGGCCGTGGGAAGGAATTAATGCGATTGAACAAGCATATGAGATCTTTAAACAAATCAAGAATCTCCCATTTGCAAAGGAAAGCAGCGAATACTATATGCATCCTTCTATTAATCTTGCAAAAGTGGCCGCTGGCGATGCCTATAATGTCGTACCCGACGAATGTAAAATCGGGCTGGACATACGATACTTACCCGGGCAGAACCCGGAAGAAATCCTCGAACAAATTAAAGGGATAAGCCCTGAAATAAGTGTGGTTTCAGGATGGCAAGCCGACCCTATTAACACAGACCCAAAACATCCATTCCTAAATCATTTAGATCGGGTTATTAAAAGGCATCCGGGCCGTGAAACTGTATACTTTGGCCAACACGGAAGTGCCGACACTGTATATTTTGCCAAACATGGAATTCCTGCAATTGAATTTGGCCCGTCTGGAGCAAACTGGCATGGAGACGAGGAATATGTTGAAATCGAGTCAGTATTTGCGTTCCGGAACATCCTTGTAGAGCTGGCGACTGAACTGATATTCTAATATTAGTTGTTGTTAGATAAGATATGGTAACAAGTCGGTGGGAGCAGAATCAACATACAAAGAGAAAAGCCCCGTAAGCTCATGCTGGCGGGGCTTCATTTTTAGAGTGGGAGCAATGCAACTTTATCTTTCTTCCTGAGTCCTTCAATCATACTGATCCACTCTTGAGGTTTATTCGGCAGGACCGTATAGTAATTGGTTAGGAAATCCGCAACAAGACTTGCTTCGATTTCGCCTTGGCTGTCATCAGACGGCATAAAGCCCAAATCAAGCCCTGTTACTGCTTCTCCGTTATTTTCCCAGGATGGATGTACATACTCAATGTCAATTCGCTTATAACCGAGATGGGAAAGAACCTCCCTGCGGACATAGGGATCCATCACCTTAACACCGCCAAACTCATACTTCTCAACTCTGTAAGGATCATAAATTTCAGCAAACATTCCGTAAAGCTCCTTACCGTTTTGGGAGGCAAGTGCATTCAAATCCTTCATCCGGTTTACGGCAAGAAAGCGGCCAATCCCCATTCCCTGGTGGCCAATGATTGTGAAGTCAGTCATCGCGATATTCCAGTCCTGATAATAACGGTACTCGGTTGCACCAACAACCTGGTCACCATCAAGAGCAACAAAAACCCGGATGCCCGGATCTTCAAGTGGTTCCCTCCACAGTTCATATTCGAGCACTTCTTCCGGAGGGAAGATTTGCCCCATCAGTGTGTGCATTTTCCTGAAATCAGGGTCATCAATACTTGTTATGCGTTTATATTCCATTCCCTGGCACTCCTTCATTTTTAAAAGGATTTTTCCACTCCATGAGGACGGCGTAATTATGAGATTCTTCGTCCTCCAAATAATTTTCCACCAATGCAACCGGCACACGCCCGCACCTTAGCAAGAACGAAACCACCGGATCCTTTAGTTCTCCGGCCATCACTGCTTCCAGGTACTTTGCTGGGTCCAACTCGGAGGACACCTTGTGATAGCCCGGCATCCGTGCTCCTCCGAGGAGACGGTCAGCACCTATTTCAATGACAACATGGTACATAGCCTGCATCATCAATTTGCCAAGTCCAAGCTTCCGGTGCTGTGGACGGACGCTAATATCAACAATATACAGGGAGTTTCCATCCGGCTGATGATTTCGGATATAACCGCCATCGGTAATCTCCTCCCATGTATGCTCTGGCTTCGCCGGATCAAAATTGACGCGAAGGCCTGTCAACGATCCGGCAAGGACACCATCCACCTCTATGCAAAGGGCTCCTTCAGGAAAAAGTTCAACATGGTTGGAAAGCTGCTCCTTGTTCCACCAGAGCTCTTGAGGAAATGGCGGCGGGAAGCATTCGGACTGGATATCTATTAGTCCTTCAAAATCCTCTTCTGTATAATTCCTGATGCAAACAGAAATTGGTTTATCATGCTGGTAGACAAAGAATTCGCTTTTGTACATGTGATCACCCCTTGGATTCTAATTCTTCCCAATCTACGTACAGATCACTTCTACGATCTCTCCATGTTGTCACTGAACCACCTTTACGAACCTCATATAAAAGCTGAAGATCAAGGTCTGCCGTCACAATCATATCGTCATTTATTTCCCCTTCAACCTGTATACCCTTTGGCGGGAAAGGAATATCGTTAGGAGTAATGACAGCAGCCTGGCCAAAGTTCAGCCGCATAAAATCAACTGTCGGCAATGCCCCCACCGTACCTGTCAGGACTACATACACCTGATTCTCAATTGCACGGGCATGGCTTGTGTAACGGACACGGTGGAAGCCATGCCTGTCATCGGTACATGATGGGCAGAAAATTACATCGGCCCCCTTTGCCTTCGCCATCCGAACGATCTCGGGAAATTCGATATCATAGCAGGTCAGAATCGCTATCTTACCCTTTTCCGTCTCGAAAATTTGGAAGCTGTCTCCCTTGGCCATGTTCCATTCGTGGACTTCGGTCGGTGTAATATGCAGCTTTGCCTGCTCGCCGATCCTGCCATCCGGATAAAATAAGTGGGCCGTATTGTACAGCTTGCCCCCCTTTTCTACAACATGGGTGCCTCCAATAATGTGCATGCCGGTTTTCTTGGCAAATGATGTGAATAATTCGCGATATTGCTCGGTAAAGCCCGGCAGGTCGTTAATGGTGAGGGCTTTTCCATTGCCATCCCCAATCGACAACAACTGAGTCGTAAAGAATTCGGGGAACAGCAAGAATTCCGCTCCGAATTCCTCAGCGGTTTTTATATAATGCTCGCACTGAGCTGCAAATTCTTCAAAAGAAGAGATTGTATGCAGGTGGTACTGGACTGCAGAAACTCTTAATTTCATCCAAAAACCTCCTATTCATGGAAAACGTTATAGTAATTATTCACTATTCTGTCCTATAAGACAAGCGAGATGAATTCGTTTTCCTATTTACGAAAACTTAAGGCTGCCTTAAAGATCCGTTCATATTGAGGGGGTATGATGAGATTGTAAAACACGGTAAAGCTGCAGTACTTTTTTGAGAGGAGAAATGTAGTTGAAAAAGACTATTCTCGTTCTGATTGCTGTATGCATGTTAAGTGGTTTTTATGATGGGAATCCCGGGTACGACGAGAAGAAAGCTGATTCTGAATTGCCATTGGCACAATCAACCGTTGATTCTGAGGATAAACAGTCTGATTACCCGCCTTTTGAAAAACTGATAAATCCCGGAGATTCGGTGACAGGAGGTAAAGGAATGTTAACCATGCTAGCTGCTTCACCTGTTTATGATCTTTTCTTGCTCGGCGGCCTCGAATTTATTGTAAAAGATGTAAAGCTTATGGAGTTTAAACCTTTACGGAAGGAAGACGGCGCCCCTGCCAGCGAACTGATTTTTATCAAAATTGATGTTGAACTCGTTAACCAGAATCCATTTCCAGTGAACTTTAATCCGATTGAAAAACTCACCGTAAATGGCAGGCCATTACTTCAGAAAACTGAGCTGCTTCATGAAAATATGGATGGCATGATAGGCGGCGGTGAAACAAAGACAGGCAGTATCGGATACTTACTCCCAGCCGCGCCCTCCTATTCAATAGCAGCCGCGACTAGCAGCGTTACCGATATGGATGATAAAAAAATAACCAAGGCCGCCTCATTCAAAGTCGTTCTGAATCGGCAGCCTTAGGCTTAATAGGAAAGATGATTTTCAGCTAGGACAATTTGTTTTGCGACCTGCTCAGGGGAAGTCCCCCCGTAGCTGTTCCTTGCACCAGCAACATGCTCTGGCATTAGGATTTTATAAATATCACCAAGAAACAACTCGCTAAATTCCCTATATTCTTCAATACTTAAATCTAATAAATACTTTTTATTTTGAATGCAATAAAGGACAATTTTTCCGATAACCTCATGCGCCTGGCGGAACGGCATTCCTTTCGTCACAAGATAATCGGCAATATCCGTTGCATTTGAGAAATCTTCGTTTAGAGCCTTCCTCATTACCTCTTGATTGACTGTCATTGTCTCTATCATCGGTGCTAAAAGCTGGAGTGATCCTTCCAGCGTTTCAACTGTATCAAACATGCCTTCCTTGTCTTCCTGCAAATCTTTGTTATAAGCCAGCGGCAAGCCTTTCATAACAGTAAGCAGCCCGATAAAATTCCCATACACCCTGCCTGTCTTGCCGCGCAAGAGCTCAGGAACGTCAGGGTTCTTTTTTTGCGGCATAATGCTTGAACCTGTACAAAAGGAATCATCCAATTCGATGAATCTGAATTCCTGGCTTGACCAAGTAATGAATTCCTCTGCCATGCGGGAAATATGCGTCATAATGATTGAACCAATCGACAGGAATTCCAGAATAAAGTCCCTGTCACTGACTGCATCCATGCTATTTGGGTAGATCGTATCAAAACCAAGCAATTCAGCTGTTCTTTCGCGATCGATTGGGAAAGTGGTCCCTGCCAGGGCGCCTGCGCCAAGCGGCAGCCAATTCACTCGTTTAAGGCTGTCCTGCAGCCTTTGTTTATCTCTTTCAAACATCCAGAAATAGGCCATTAAATGATGCGCGAATGATACAGGCTGCGCACGCTGGAGATGTGTATAGCCCGGGATAAGCGTATTTATATGCTCCTTGGCTTTTTTAATAAGAGCTTCCTGGACTCCTACTAATAATTCAATGAGGCTTTCCGTTTTATTCCTGAGATAAAGATGCATATCGGTTGCTACCTGGTCATTCCGGCTCCTTCCGGTATGAAGCTTGCCCCCAACCGGTCCAATCAGTTCAATCAATTTCTTCTCAATATTCATATGAATATCTTCATCTTCTACAAGAAACTCAATTTCATTGTTTATGGCCATTTGCTTAATATGCTCGAGCCCTGCTATTATTTTTTCAACATCCTCAATCGGGATAATCCCGCATTCACCAAGCATTCTGGCATGCGCCAGGCTTCCTTCGATATCCTCCATGACCAGTTTTTGATCAAACGATATTGAAGCTGTAAATTCTTCTACCAGCCTGTTCGTTTCTTTTGTAAAACGGCCGCCCCATAGCTTAGACATTGTCTTCCCTCCTCTAAAGCAAAAGACTTCCCAGATGTTTTTTGGGGAAGCCCTAAATTAAGCGAGTTCGAAAGCGGGTTTCGAATCACTCGCAACAGTTACGAATGTTTCCCAACCAGCTTCCGAACTGCTAGAAACCGATTAAACTATCACTATTTAAATACACTTTGCTTGCTGTTTACTTCCGAAAACACCTTAGTTGGGAGGCCCCATATTTTAATAAAGCCTTCTGCAGCGAGGTGGTCAAAGGCATCTCCCTTCGAGTAAGTCGCAAGCTGTTCATTATAAAGGCTGTGCGGTGATTTGCGTCCGACTGTCATATGTGTACCCTTATGAAGCTTTACACGGATGGTTCCGGTTACGACTTCCTGTGTCTGGTCAACAAAAGCATCCAGGGCAGCTTTAAGAGGTGAGTACCAGAGGCCCTCATAAACAATTTTGGCCATCTGCTGGTCTACCTGTGTTTTAAATTGGGTAACCTCACGAGGCAATGTTAAAAATTCCAGCTCTTTATGTGCCTGGATTAAAATGAGAGCGGCCGGGTTTTCGTATACCTCACGGGATTTAATCCCTACGAGACGGTTTTCGATATGGTCAATCCTGCCGATACCGTGCTTGCCGCCAAGTTCATTAAGCTTTTCAATCAGCTCAACCAACGGGAGATCCTCCCCATTTAAGCCAGTCGGCACACCTTTTACAAAATCAATTTCGACGTATTCAGGTGCATCCGGAGCCAGTTCAATTGGATTCGTCCAATCAAAGGCGGCTTCAGGCGCTTCTGCCCACGGATCCTCAAGCACTCCTGCTTCACAGGCGCGCCCCCAAATATTTGCATCTATTGAGAATGGATTATCGAGGTCAACCGGAATTGGAATACCGTTTTCTTCGGCATACTTGATTTCCTCATCCCTTGTCATCCCCCACTCGCGTACAGGAGCAATAACCTTCAGGTTTGGATTTAACGCCTGGATGGAAACCTCGAAACGGACCTGGTCATTGCCTTTTCCAGTACAGCCATGGGCAACCGCAACCGCGCCTTCCTTTTCTGCCACCTCGACAAGAAGCTTTGAAATAAGCGGTCGGGATAGCGCTGAAGACAGTGGGTATTTCCCTTCGTATAGGCAATTGGCCTTTAGGGCCGGAACAATGTATTCCTTTGCCAGAAGCTCTTTTGCATCTACCATATACGCTTTAATGGCGCCTACATTTAACGCTTTCGTGCGGATTGCCTCGAGATCCTTACCCTCTCCGACATCCAGGCCGAGAGCGATGACGTCGTAGCCATATTTTTCTTGAATCCACTTTACTGAAACTGATGTATCAAGCCCGCCGGAATAGGCGAGTACAATTTTCCCCTTAGACATGAATCCACCTCATTTTTTAGATTGGGCTGCTTTCTTGGTCGAGTCTACAATTGTGAACTTTTCCGATATATTTGTGAACACGGGTGATAAAATCGTGAAACTGTACGATATATTTTTGGAACTGGTCGATAAAATCGAAATAGTGACTTGATATACTTGTGAACATGACCGATATATTTACTGCTTCAAAGGTAAGACACCTAAAGTAAGACGAGTTTAATCTTCCATCAGCGCTTTCAGGATTGCTTTCTGGGCATGAAGCCTGTTTTCGGCTTCGTCAAACACAACCGAATGCGGTCCATCAATGATTCCAGCGCTTACTTCCTCACCGCGATGTGCCGGCAAGCAGTGCAGGAACAAAAAATCGTTTTTCGCTAATGAACAGAGCTCTTCATTCACCTGGAAGGAGGAGAATGCGGCAAACCTTTCCTCCGCCTCGCCTTCCATTCCCATACTGGCCCAAACATCTGTGACAACAACATCAGCACCGCTAATTGCTTCAGATGGGTCATTTGTTAAGATGATACTACTGCCAGTCCCCTTAGCACCCTCTTTCGCCAGGGACACTATTGCCTGATTGGGCTCATATCCTTTAGGGTTTGCGATTCTGACATTCATGCCTACCTTAACTGCCCCTTCAAGAAGTGAATGAGCCATATTGTTATTTCCATCTCCTACATAACAAAGCTTGAGCCCTTTCAATTTCCCTTTATGCTCAAGAATTGTAAGGAGGTCAGCCAGCACTTGTGCTGGATGATGCAGGGTTGTTAACCCATTAATGACAGGAACAGTGGAAGCGGCGGCAAATTCTTCAATGCGTTCATCGCCAAAAGTCCTGATCATAATTCCGTCTACATACCTGGACAATACCTTTGCAGTATCGGCAATCGTTTCACCGCGGCCAAGCTGGATATCTTTTGTGCTTAGGAAAATCGCATGGCCTCCAAGCTGGAGCATCCCGACTTCGAAGGACACTCTTGTCCGGGTGGACGATTTTTCAAATATCATCCCTAGTACTTTTCCATTTAAATGAGGTTGCGCCTTCCCTTGTTTTTGGGATTTTTTCAATTGAACTGCCGTTTCAAGAAGCCAGTAAATTTCTTCCGTTGTAAAATCGGCAAGCTTCAAAAAGTGTCTTCCTTTTAAAGTGGGCACGATGGCTTTGCCCTGCCCAATTGCTTTTATCATGTTTGAAACCCCTCCTAGCAGTTAGTTTGCGATTATTTCATCCTTTAAAACATGGAGGTCCTGGATTGTTCGGACAGCAGTACCTGAAGCTTCCTGTTTTAATTTGATGAACGTGGCCAACGTATCCATATGTGTAAAACACGGAAGGTTATAGCGAACTGCAAGCTGCCTTAAAATAAAGCCGAATGTCCCCGGCCTGCGTCCCTGTGTCGGAATATTGACAACCATATCTATCTTCCCTTCCCGGAACAATTGTTCAAGGTTAGTAATATCCGAGGAAAAAGAATTTGCGTAAACCCCATTTTCATTTAGAAACTGTGCAGTACCTTCGGTTGCTAAAATGGCTGCACCCTTTTCACAAAGGTTCGTAATTGCAGTAAGGATTTCTCCTTTATCTCGATCCGGCACTGAGCAAAGAACTGTTTTCCCTTCCATATCGATAGAACGTCTTCCATGTTTGAACGCCTTTGATAATGCCTCGGAAAAGGTTAGTCCAAGCCCCAGCGCCTCACCAGTTGACTTCATTTCCGGCCCAAGTACCGGGTCGACTCCTTTTAGCTTACTATTTGAGAAGACAGGGGCTTTTACCGTAAAATATGGCGGTTCGTCAAGCAGGCCACACTCGGAATGAATCTCGGATAATGGCAGTCCCAGCTGAACCTGCGCTGCCCATTCAATCAAAGGTATTCCAGTTACTTTACTGATTATCGGCACGGTCCTTGATGCCCTTGGATTAACTTCGAGCACAAAGACTGTGCCCTCATGGATGACGAATTGGATATTCATGATACCAATGACCGGAAGTGATTGGGCTATTTGCGTTGCATACTCAACCATAGTCTGTTTCATTACCGAATCGATAGTCATAGGCGGAAAAACTGAAAGGCTATCGCCAGAATGCACACCTGCTTTTTCAAGATGTTCAAAGATTCCCGGAACTAAGATCGTTTGGCCGTCTGAAATGATATCCATTTCACATTCCATGCCCGGAAGGAACCGATCAACGAGAAGCGGCCACATTTGTGAATCCGTTTCATCAAGGGTCGCCAAATAAATTTCCAGATCTTCTTCCCGGTAGAAAGTGAACATTGACTGCCCTCCGATTACATATGAAGGCCGGACAAGAACCGGATAGCCTATTCCCTGTGCAGCTTGAAGGGCATCCCTGGCGTCGCTGGCTATTTTCCCATCAATGTGAGGGATATTAAGCTCTTTAAGCAGTTTGTAGAATTCATCGCGATCTTCTAGACGATCGATACTGATGACATCAGTTCCAAGAATGTTGATCCCCGCTGCCTCCAAATCCTTGGCAAGATTGATCGCTGTTTGGCCTCCAAATTGGAGCATAACTCCTTCAACTGCCTCTTTTTCAATCACATTCATAATGTCTTCAAAAGCAAGAGGCTCAAAATATAGGCGATCAGCAATAGAGTAATCAGTGCTGACGGTTTCAGGATTATTATTGATAACAATCGCTTTATATCCTAATTTTTTCAAGGCCAAGGCTGCATGGACAGAACAATAATCGAATTCAATTCCCTGACCAATCCGGATTGGGCCCGAACCTATGACGGCCATTTTCTTTCCTTCTCCTATCCCAGCTTCGTCTCCTCCAGCCCAGGTTGAATAATAGTAAGGAGTTACTGCATCAAATTCAGCAGAACATGTATCAACCATCTTATAACCAGGTGAGATGCCGAGTTCTTTCCACTTTTTCCTTACTTCTGTTTCTGCAATTCCAAAAGCGGCGGCAATAAGCCTGTCGGATATATTGATTCGCTTAGCCTCTTTTAAGAGCTTGGCTGGGATTGTATCCCATTCAAAGGACGAAAGCTCTTTTTCCACTTGGACAATTGCTTCGAGTTTGTGCAGAAACCATAAATCGATCTGCGTCAGACCATGAATCGTTTCCACTGTCACCCCCCGATGCAAGGCTTCTGATATAGCAAAAAGCCGCATGTCATTAGGTGTTATGATAAGATGTTCAAGCTCGGCCTCCGCAAGATTAGCAAACATCCCTGTCTTTAAACCCCATGCCTTTATTTCCAGTGAACGGATTGCCTTATTCAGTGCACCCTCAAAGCTCCGGTCTATGGCCATCACTTCACCTGTTGCCTTCATTTGCGTGCCTAGTGTTCGGTCCGCTTCAGGGAATTTATCAAACGGAAAACGCGGCAGTTTTACAACTAGGTAATCAATTGCTGGCTCAAAGGAGGCAAACGTGTTCCCAGTAATCGGGTTAAGGATTTCATCAAGGTGATAACCTACCGAGCATTTAGCCGCAATTCTGGCAATTGGATACCCGGTTGCTTTCGACGCCAAAGCTGAAGACCTGCTGACCCTTGGATTAACCTCGATGATGAAATAATCATTGGACTTTGGATGGAGGGCAAATTGAATATTACAGCCTCCGATAACACCGAGCTCGCGGATGACTTTAATCGAAGCGTCCCTTAAAAGCTGGTATTGCACATCGTTCAATGTCTGTGAAGGTGCGACAACAATTGAATCACCTGTATGGACCCCTACCGGATCAAAGTTTTCCATGTTGCATACAATAATGCACGTATCATTGGCATCGCGCATCACTTCGTACTCAATTTCCTTCCAGCCTTTAATGCTTCGTTCAACGAGCACCTGGTTGATCGGACTTGCGGAAAGACCTTTTTTCAGGACACCTTCAAGTTCATCTTCCGTCTCGGCAAATCCCCCGCCGTCTCCTCCTAATGTATAAGCAGGGCGAATGATCACCGGAAGGCCAATCTTTTTCGCAAACGCAACCCCTTCATCCACACTATGGATGATTTCTGATTCCGGTACGGGCTCACCGATTGAAAGCATAAGGCTCCGGAATCGTTCTCGGTCTTCCCCGTTCTTGATTGATTCTACTGATGTCCCCAGCAATTCCACATTATATTTCTCAAGAATTCCCTGCTCATAGAGTTCTACAGCAAGATTCAATCCTGTCTGTCCGCCAAGGGTGCCTATAATTCCATCCGGTTTTTCTTTTTGGATGATTTGTTCAAGTGTTTCCACTGTTAGCGGTTCAATATATACTTTGTCTGCGACTGTTTCATCTGTCATAATTGTTGCCGGGTTATTATTGACAAGAACGACTTCGATTCCCTCTTCCTTAAGGGCAATGCACGCCTGGGTGCCGGCATAATCAAATTCAGCTGCCTGGCCGATGACGATCGGACCGGACCCAATCACCATTACCTTTCTTAAATGGCTACGAAATGGCATAACGGGTTTCCCCCATACTTTTCAGGCTGCCGACAAAGTCTTCAAGAATATGAAGGGTATCACGTGGTCCAGGATGAGCCTCGGGATGGAATTGGACAGTCGAAATTGAAAACTTCAGATGCTGCAAACCTTCAATTGATTGGTCATTCACATTCCGGTACGTAACCTCAAATTCGTTTTGGTCAACCGTACCATCGACGACTACGTAGCCATGATTTTGTGATGTGATTTTTACCTTTCCAGTGGAAAGCTCTTTAACCGGGTGATTCGCCCCCCTGTGTCCATATGGCAATTTCTCTGTTTTTGCCCCGAATGCTAATGCGATTAGCTGGTGGCCGAGACATATGCCCAGTGTTGGATAAGCGGTGGCGATTTTTTTAATTTCTGGGAAAAGCTCTTTCAGTTCCATTGGATCACCAGGGCCATTGCTTAATAAAACTGCATCTGGTGATAATTGCTTTATCTCTTCTAGCTTCGTTTTGTAAGGTACGATTGTGACCGTACAATTTCGCCCGAGCAGGAAGTTTAGGATTGATTTTTTAAAACCGTAATCTATTAAGACGACGTGTGGTCCGTTTTTCTTATAAGTCAGTGGTTGTTTTACAGAAACCTTTTCAACCCAGCCTGAAATAGTTTGTTTGCATTCCAGCTCCGCCCATGATGCCTTCCTGTTGGATATGACCCCTTTTACAGTTCCTATCCCGCGGATTTTTTTGACAAGTGCCCTTGTATCAACACCGGCAAGCCCTGGCACGCCGGCTTGCTCAAGTTTTTCCGAAAACCCGCTGATAGACTGAAAATGGCTTGGCGTTTCACAAGCGTCACTGATGATAACACCTGCCAACGAAGGCATGATACTTTCATCATCAAGGGCATTTACCCCATAATTTCCGATTGCCGGATAGCAGAACGTGATAATTTGCCCCGCATAGGAAGGGTCCGAGATAATTTCCTGATAGCCGGTCATGCCGGTGTTGAAAACAACTTCCCCGCTGGAACCCTTGAATTTGCCTATCAGGAATCCTTCAAAGATGTCGCCGGTTTCCAGAATGAGAAATCCCTTTTCCAAACAAACCACCCCTTCATCAAAAAAGCTTATCTATTCATACATATTGGTTAACACTTTATCCAGAGCCCCAAGAAAGCTGGCGGCTTCTCCGCTTGTTGCAGTCAGGGGCGGGAGGATCCGCACCACATTTGGGCCTGCCGTCAAGAGCAGGACATGCTCATCCATTGCTGCTTTGACAATATCCAATGCACTTCCGTTAACCTCCAAACCTTTTAAAAGGCCCATCCCCCTCACCTTTTTAATGGAAGGATGCTTTTCCTTAAGCTTTGCCAGTCCTTCATCCAAAAGTGTGGACAGCTTGCTGGCATCCTCGAGGAGATTGTCTGACAAAATAGTTGTTACAGTAGCAAGCCCTGCTACTGAAGCGAGCGGATTTCCCCCGAATGTGCTTCCATGGCTTCCTGGCTCAAAGCCTTTTGCTGCTTCACGGGTAGCAATCATAGCCCCGATTGGAAACCCTGAACCAAGTCCTTTTGCAAGCGACATGATGTCTGGTTTAATTCCATATTGCTCATATGCAAATAATGTTCCAGTACGGCCTATTCCAGTCTGGACCTCGTCTATGATAAGCAGGATTCCTTTTTCCTTGCAGATTTCCTCAAGTTTCCTGACCCATTCAAGGTTTGCCGGGACGACCCCGCCCTCACCCTGTACAAGCTCCAGGAGGACAGCACATGCATTACTTGCGGCTATTTCCTCTAATGCTGAACCGTCATTGTATTCCAGATAGCGGAACCCTTCCAGCAGCGGATGGAACCCATCATGAATTTTATCCTGGCCAGTTGCAGCCATCGCCCCCATTGTCCTGCCGTGAAAGGATTGTTTGAAGGTAATGATTTCTGCCGTGCTGCTGCCGCTAATTTTCCTGGCATATCTCCTTGCCAGCTTGATTGCAGCTTCATTTGCTTCAGCGCCACTATTGCAGAAGAAAACATAATCTCCAAAACTATTTTTCACAAGCAGGGAGGCTAGCTCCTCCTGTGGCGGAATATGATAAAGATTTGAACAATGCCAAAGCTTTTCCAGCTGCTGCTCAAGAGCTGTTTTTACAGAGTCTGGGGCATGGCCCAGGTTGCAGACAGCTATACCCGATGTAAAATCGAGATACTGATTTCCGTCTGTATCCCAGACGTTACTTCCCTTCCCTTTTGCAAGAGCAAGCGGAAACCTTCCGTATGTGTGCAAAATCGCCGATTCTTCTAACGCCGCGCTATTGATTCCCATGGACAGCCTCCTTTTCAAGAACGATTTTCGTACCAGCTTTTCCTCCGCTGCAATAAGAAAGCAGGCTTCCAGGTTCAAGACCATTGATGATTGCGGTTTCCCCGACACCCGATAATAAAGCATTGAGTGCTGAGCGAACCTTCGGGATCATTCCGCCCCATATTTGGCCGGAAGCAATCATTTCATCTATGTCCCTATTTGTTGCGGTATCCAATTTGGACTTTTCTCCGCCTTTATCGATTAAAATCCCAGGAATATCACTAATAAAACAAAGCCTTCCGCCTAACGCTGCTGCTATCGCTGCAGCCGCGGTGTCACCATTTATGTTATATCGCTGTCCCTGCAGGTCGGCCCCGATTGGAGAAATGACCGGGATATAACCGCCTTCGATTAGGTGTACAATGACCGAAGTGTTCACATTGGCCACATCTCCCACAAATCCAAGCGAACTTGAGGTCCTGGCCGGTTCTGCCGTTAATAAACCGCCATCCGTACCGCTGATTCCAATTGCCTTTCCTTCTGCAAGGGCTATTTTTCTAACAATCTGCTTATTCGCAATCCCGCTTAATGCCATTTCAACGACATCAAGCACCTCATTGGTTGTTACCCTCAGACCTCCGATAAACCGGGTTTCGATGTTAAGCTTTTCAAGCATTGAGGTAATCAACGGTCCGCCGCCATGGACGATAATCGGTGCCCATTGGCCTGAATTGGCAAGTGTCACTATGTTTTCAAACAATGCCGGGGGCATTTTTTCCATGATGCTGCCGCCGCATTTTATCACCACGTGTTCCATTCTTTTCACCTGCCTAATTTTCGCATCCTAATAGATTGAAATAATCATTAGAGTCATTGGATACATTTCCTTGCTTCAAAAGTATTAAAATGCTTCCAATAAAGGTTCTTAGCTACATTTTGGCTATTCTAAAGCATTGAAATGTTTCCAATAGAGATTCTTGGCCACATTTTCACAATTCTAGAGCAGCGAAATGGTGCCAATAGAGATTAAATGGCTAGAATTTCACGTTGCTCCTACGGAACTCCATACACTCATGATGGATTTACTGCATTACGTCCGGTACGATGCATTAATTTTGATATAGTCATAGGTTAGATCGCAGCCCCAGGCGGAGGCCTGCGCATCACCCTGTTTTAAGTCGATAAAGATGACAACTTCTTCACCCGACAAGTAAACTTTTGCCTCTTCCTCTGAGAATGGGAGCGGAAGCCCATTGGCAAAAACTGAAAAGTGGCCGATGGTTACTTCCACGTCTTCAGGGTTTACAGGGATGCCGCTATAGCCGATTGCCGCTACAATCCTTCCCCAATTGGCGTCTTCGCCGTAAATCGCAGTTTTTACTAGATTGGAAGAAATCACAGCTTTCCCGACTGCCCTGGCCGCCTCTAAACTCTGTGCACCGGAAACCCGGACCTCAATGAGTTTTGTCGCTCCTTCTCCGTCCCTGGCGATTTGTTTTGCTAGTGCTTCACAAACGGTCTTGAATGCTGAACTAAATTCCTGCCAGTCCTGGTGGCTTTCGTTCAGCACCTCGTTCCCGGCTAACCCATTTGCAAGGGCAAGCACCATATCATTCGTGCTTGAATCACCATCAACTGTAATCATGTTAAAGGTTTGGTTGGTTGATTCCTTCAATGCCGAGAGCAAGGCTGGCTGTTCAATATTTGCATCCGTTGTAATGAAAGCAAGCATTGTAGCCATGTTCGGATGAATCATTCCCGAACCCTTTGCAGCACCCGAAATTGTTACGATACTCCCATCTACCTCAACTTGAGCAAACGCACTCTTTATACATGTGTCCGTTGTTAAAATAGCCTTTTGGAAATTTACCGGGCTTTGGTTTTCCGGATTAAGCAGTTTATCAATTCCATTCCGTAGGCATTCCATCGGAAGCAGTTCACCAATTACACCTGTAGAGGTTACTGCGACCAGATGGTCATTGATGCCAAGTTTCTTTGCAAATTGGCTCTGCATTTCATAAGCATCCTCTATCCCCTGTTTGCCGGTACAGGCATTTGCGTTGCCGGAGTTAACAATCAATGCCTGGATTTTCCCCTCAACCTCCAGGCTCTTTTGAGTTACGACAAGCGGTGCAGCTTGAAAGCTGTTCACCGTATACACGCCAGCAGCTGTAGCCGGGATATCGGAGGCAATATAACCAAGGTCTTCCTTCTTCCTTTTTAAGCCGCAATGCATTCCCCCGGCTTTAAAGCCCTTGGGCAATATATAAATTCCCCTTTCCTCCTGATTAATCTTTTCTCCCGACATTGCCTGCACGTAATATTCCTCCCTCGCTTGTTCTCCTGTCCTTTAATCAGGACAAATGTATAATAAATTTTGCCATTAAGGTGTTAAGAACTGCTGTTGGCGACTCTCCGGATTCACTTTTTCTCGCGGGTCGGCAAGAACTGCTTTTGAAGACTCTCGGGATCTATTATTTCCTCGAAGGCTCATCAACGTGGTATTAAATGAATCCTCAATCAATTTTCCCCGCAGGATAGTCACGCTGTATTATGGATATTGAGGGATATCGTATAGACCCGTCCGGATATCCCAGCCATTCATTAAATTCGCATTTTGGATTGCCTGGCCGGCTGCACCCTTCATCAAATTATCGATAACAGAAACAATTGTAAGCCGCCCGGTCCTTTTATCTGAAAAAAGGCCAATATCGCAAAAGTTACTGCCATAAACTTCTTTTGTTGCCGGCAGGCTTCCTTCATCCCTGATTCGGACAAAGGGATTGTTTTTATAAAATTCACTGTAAAGTCCAATGATCTCTTTTGTAGAAATGGCTTGTGATAAATTCACATAAATCGTTGCCATGATTCCGCGTGTCATCGGTGCAAGATGGGCTGTAAACGTAACTGTAATTTCCCTTCCAGACTGCTCGGATAGAATTTGCTCAATTTCCGGGATATGCTGATGAGTGCCTAATTTGTAAGCTTTCATATTCTCATTGACCTCAGAGAAATGAGTTCCAAGTGAGGCACCCCGCCCGGCACCCGAGACGCCGGATTTTGCATCAATAATAATTGAACTCGTATCTGCGAGCCCTGCCTTTATAACAGGCAGCAGTCCCAACAGGGAAGCCGTTGGATAACAGCCTGGATTTGCAACAATTCGAGCGCTTTTGATTTCTTCCGTATACAGTTCGCTTAATCCGTATACTGCTTCTGCAATCACTTCCGGCTCTGCCGGGGTGTGTTTATACCATTCCTCATACTGATCGGGGGACTTTAACCTTAAATCCCCAGATAAGTCGATACATTTAGTTCCATTTTCGATTAATTGGGGAACGAGTGATTTACTGATTCCTGAAGGAACGGCCAAGAATGCGATATCTGCAGACTCACTTATTTTTTTCGCATCAAAGCTTACCATCGTAACATCCAGCAACTCTCCTGTATGGGGAAACACGCTGCTAATGTCAGTTCCTCCACGTGAACTCGAAATGACTGGCCCCAATTCAAGCTCAGGATGTTTATCTATCAGCCTCATCAATTCGATGGCACTATATCCTGTGCCTCCGATAACTGCTGTTCTCACTGCATCCCCTCCCTTATATTGAATCATTATAATCATAGATTAATAATTATGCAACCCGTCTTTTAAAAATATTTCTGTTTTTTTGAAAAATAGTAAAAACGCCTAGTGTAATCTATGTTATATTTATTTAAACTTTCACCCTTCATGCATAATGATGTATATTTATTAAAATAAATAATAAAAAAGCCACAGCTGACGGAATCCTCTGTGGCAAATTTATCTTTATTTACTTTGAAAGGTTATTTACCGCGATACTGACTACCCACTCACAAACTGCTAAAAGCATTACTCACTGACTCTATCAATCCGGTTAGTCCAAACCCATCCAGAATACCCTTCCGGCACCCGTTTTATATCCTCTTTAGTGTCAAACCCTTCTGAAAAACCTCCATCTCCCGCAACTAAAACCACTCTTGTTCCTGCACTATCCATCCTGGAACTAAATTTTCCCGGCCAGCCCCAGATAACGGGTGCAATTTTCTCGGGGATATGAAGCTGGGTGTTCTTGCAGGCATCCGGTATAAATCCAGTCCAGCCAATCGCCATATACGGAAGGAGGCAGCTTTTTAAGGTAGCCTTCGACATCGCCCGCACCTCTGGAAGCTCTTTTAACAGCGATGCGATAGGTTCGTCTCCGCCGTATACCGATATATGCTCTAATCCACTTACAGTACGCAAATAGTCAGCCAGCATTTTCCCCTCATTGGGATCATTGCTTTTAATATGAAGCAACAACTCCTTATCCGGAAACTCAACTAGCACCTCCTCAAGAGAAGGCATTAACCCCACGCCTTTCCCCCGGAAAGGATATGTCTTTCCGTTGTCGGCGGTATACCCATAACCAATATCAAGGGCCTTAAGGTTTTCCATAGTGTTGTCTCGGGTAACTCCAGTTCCATTTGTCCTGCAGTCGAGAGTCCAATCATGGAATACAGCAAATTCACCATCCTTCGTCGGATGGATATCAATTTCGACTATATCTGCCCCTGCTGCGAATGCTGCTTCCATTGACGGCAGTGTGTTTTCTAAATACTGATGTTCGGGTGGGTAAATTCGCTCGGCCGTACATGTTTCATTGGTAATCCCGTCCATCGGGAAGGTTTGTGCCAAGCCCCGATGAGCCAGGAGCAGGGGTTCTGCCTTGCTATTGGAAAAATAAGAAGTGTTATTCAGGAATATAAATAAAACAAGGATAATGAGGGCTATTATTGCGCGCTTCCACTTCCTTTTCATGTTTTCCATCTCCTTTTAAAAAGCATTGCCCAAATGGACAATGCCCCGAAAATTATCAGCTGGTTGTTTTTGCAAAAATGCATGTGGAAGAGAGATTCCCCTCTACATCAATACTATCATTTTTCAAGATCCCTTCCAGTTGGAAACCGAGCCGTTCCGGAATCTTTCTGCTTTTTTCATTTCTCGAGTCACAGCGGATTTCAACCCGTTTTGCACCAAGCTCCTTGAATGCGAAATTTGCAATCCCTTTTGCAGCCTCTGTCATAAAGCCCTTTCCACCAAAACGGCTGTCTATCCAATAGCCAATCTCAAATTTAGGAACATCCCAGTTGATCCGATGAAGCCCCGACGATGCAATCAAATCTCCGGTTCTCTTATTAAATACAAGCAGCCTTAAGTCTTGCCTCATTAAAAACTTTGCATGTGATTCCCTGATGTTTGCCTCGACATCATCCTCGCTTTGGTTAGCATGTGCCCAGGGCATCCATGGTTTCAACTCTTCGAGCGAAGCCTGGATGGCCTGGTACACGGCACTTCCATCGCCTGGTTTCGGCATTCTGATTAAAAGTCTTTCTGTTTCAAATTCTGAAGGAAATTCCAGCAAAACCGGATTCATTCTCCCTTCCCCCTTTTATTTTTTTATGTAATCAACAGTCCTATTTAAAGCAGTATGCCATCTTCCTGTTCAAATGCTGCAAGGAACGAAACTGCCACTTCGACCGATTTTCGCCCTGTCTATTTTTGTTACTCATTTCAAGAGTCAACCCGGCTCTATAACCCAATCGAAAAAAACTGCTTTTATTATCCAAAGTTTACATTATGATTCCACAGTAGTCCATGCGATAAGATATTTTCTGCATATCTTACTGTCAGGAGAATGGGAATATTTAATCTGTTCCAGGATACTAATGGCAATGATAATTTTGAAGAAAAGCCCTTTTTACTTCAAAAAAATCAAAAAACACTCCTTCATCAGGAGTGCAACTTTATTCCCAAGTGTTCATTTTGCTTTACTATTGAAATAAATAAAAAGGTTCGTCAGCCATTTTGCCAAAAGGACCACAACCAGATAACAGATAAATAAGGTTAGGTAATTCGTCCCTTGCTTCAGTACCATTAGATTAGCAGAAACATAAATAGGCTTAAAAATGAATGCAAGTATTGCCGATACAATAATCGTTATACAAGTAGTAATTTTTATTTCTATTCAACGTCCATTGATAGGTAAGCATAAACACGACCGGAATCAGCGATACATCCAGTGTGAAGCTTGAAGGCAGTATAGGGAAGACTTTATATGGGTAAAAAACCTTACCGTGAGTAGAGTTGTATGCATCAATATACGTAAATATGAAATGAACACAAAATCCATAAAAACCGAGTAGGAAAGCTCGTTTTCTATCAATAGTAAAAAATAAAAGGATAAGCGGGACAATGAGCAAGGCAGCATTTACCCAAAACTGCAAGGAATCGAAGGACGAGTATTCCCGCCAGTAAGTGTTCCACACTTCTGTTAAACTCTTTTCCAGTGACTCAATATTATTGATCATATCTTGCTGTTTGTCAGGCATGGTTCACCCCCGTCACACAGGATAGGGTTATTTTGCTAAGTGCCGCCTGATTTTATTCTACATTAAACCGAGGGCAAAAAAAGTGCCCCTTCAAGCATAGTTATATGCCTTCAGGGACAGCCACCTTTCTTCTTATACTAGTATCATTGAGCTGAGTACTTTCCGTGAACCCTTTGCTAATGTTGCCATAAAGCTGGTAAATTTTTAATCCCGGGTTTACCTCAAGCAATTTATCCATATCCTTTTCCTTACCCTTCACAATAATTGCCTTTTCTGGCGCAATGCCTATTACTTCGAAGGATTCCAATACGAATAGGCTCGTTTGTTTTGTTAGAACAACCCATTTTTGCAACGGGGCCTTTTTAAACTGGACATTCTCTTTCCCTTCAAAGTAACAGCCCTGTTTAGGGTTAAGCTGGATTAAATCCTCTACAATGGCACTTGCAGTTGGAAGCTTCCCGGCACCTGGACCTTGAAGGGTTAAATTCCCGACAATATCCGCATCTATGGAAACTGCATTTTGAACACCCTCAACCGAGTACAACGGATGCGAGGGAGCAACAAGCACAGGTTTAACGGAGCATCTGATGCCCCGGTTCCCTTTTTCAAGTGAGATGACATGCTTTACACGCAATCCACACTCTGAAAAGAGCCGAATTTGAGAGTGGGAAATTCCTGATATGCCCTTCCTTGTTACCCTCTGCCACTCCGGCTGCTCCCCAAACGCAATTTGACTAAGCACCATAGCTTTATAAAAAGCATCATAGCCCTCTATATCACTGCTTGGGTCTGCCTCGGCATATCCTTTATCCTGGGCAGCCTGAAGTGCCTTATGGAATGAAACTCCCTCCACACGCATTTTGGACAATATATAATTGGAGGTTCCGTTAACAATTCCTTCTATCTTTATGATTTTGTTAACATTCAAAAGTGTTCTGACCGTTTGAATTGCAGGGATTCCACCGGCAACAGTCGCTTCAAACCCACAGGCAACATGATATCTGGAAGCATGTTCAAGAAGTTCACTTCCATGGTAAGCAAACATTTCCTTATTCGCGGTTATAATGTGGCAGCCTCTTTCAATTGATTTTTTCAAATAAGTATAACCTGGTTCCCTGCCAACAATTGCTTCTATTACTACATCAAGTTTCGGCAAATTTAATATGTCATTAAAATTTGAGGTAAGGAGGATGTCATCATCTTGCACTTGATGTTTTTCAACATCCCTTACAAGTATGGCCGCGACCTTTACATTTTTACCAAGGATTGCTTTTAACCTTACCTGATGGGACTTAATTGTTTCATATACTCCTTTGCCGACTGTGCCAAAGCCCAATAGTGCAACATGGATGTCCTCCACTTAAATCCCTCCTCAAATTTTTAGGGAAGCCTTGAGAATTCCTCCCCACTTTGAAAACTCGGCAAGGAATCCGTCATGCCCGAAGTCAGTCTCCACTTCAACATAATCAGCCTTTTTCCCAACCTCCTGCAATGCTTCCGCAATTCCCTTAACATGTTTGGGAGGATACAGCAAGTCACCCGTATAGCCTAACAGCAGGGTTTTTGCATTAATCTTCTGAATAGCCTTCCTCCACCCAAGCCTTCCTCTGCCAATATCATGCGAATCCATTGCCTCCAACAAGTACAAATAGCTGTTGGCATCAAAACGGGAAGCAAGCTTTTGCCCCTGATATTTTAAATAGGATTCAATCTGAAAAGTTTCTCCATCTTTTAGCTCTCTGTTAAATCTCTGATTGAACATAGTGCCGGTCCGGTACGTGACCATTCCGACCATCCTGGCGATTTCCAATCCAGCAATCCTGTCTGTCTCTGAATAGAAGCCACCTTTCCAGACTGGGTCCTGCATGATGGCGTTACGGCCTATTGCGTTAAAAGCAATTCCATAATCACTTAAGAAAGGGGTAACGGCCATTGGAATGATTAGATCGGTAAAATCAGGGTATGCAATTGCCAATTCGAGCACTTGCATACCTCCAAGAGACCCTCCAATCGCCGCTTTTAATTTATCGATACCAAGTTTGCGGAGTGCCAGGTACTGTGCATGGACAATGTCTCTTATCGTTATTTTTGGAAAGCCGAATTGGTACGGTTTGTTCGACAGCGGATTTTTACTAGTTGGACCAGTTGATCCCGAGCAGCCTCCCAATACATTGAACGTAATAACCTCATATTCATTCGTATCGATATACTTTCCATCGCCAATCAGTCCATGCCACCAGCCGGGATAGTTTTCCGTACCAATCGTAAACTGATTTCCTGTTAGAGCATGGCAAACCAGGATGATAGGGCCTCCCCTATTCCCGGTCCTTTCGAAGGATAGCTCAGTTTCAGGGAGTATCACACCGCTTTCAAGTACAAGGTCACCGACTTTTATCGTTCCATATTCCGGCGGAGCTGCCGTTTCAAAACGTATCGATGAATGTTCTGCTCTCATCGATTAAGCTGTTCCTCAGGTGCGGCAGAAACACTTGCAGCCTTCAAGAAAGCCTGGTCTAAGTCTTCCTTCAGATCCTTTACAGTTTCAAGTCCGACTGAAAGTCTGATGAGCTCTTCGGTTACGCCGCTTTTCACAAGATCCTCTGCACTGAGCTGCTGGTGTGTAGTAGAAGCCGGATGGATAATCAGTGACTTTGCATCACCAACATTTGCAACATGGGACCACAGTTTGATATTGTCGATAACCTTTTTACCTGCTTCCCGGCCGCCTTTAATGCCGAAAACAATAATCGAGCCATAGCCCCCGCCAAGGTATTTTTTTGCAAGCTGATGGCTTGGATGTTCCTCGAGGCCTGGAAATGAAACCCACTCGACCGCTGGATGGTCTTTTAAGTACTGTGCAATCTCAATGGCATTCTCATTGTGCTTTTGAATTCTCAGGTGCAATGTTTCAAGTCCCTGCAGAAGGAGGAAAGCACTTTGCGGGCTTAACGATGAGCCAAAGTCCCTCAAAAGCTGTACGCGAAGCTTAGTGATGAAGGCGAGCGGACCGACATCCTGGGCAAAGCGAAGGCCATTATAACTAGGATCCGGTTCAGTAAAGCCAGGGAATTTATCACTATTCCAATCAAATTTTCCTGCATCGACAATAAGACCGCCGATTGTTGTACCGTGCCCTCCGATCCACTTAGTTGCTGAATGAACGACGATATCCGCTCCCCATTCGATAGGCCTGCATGAGTACGGAGATGCAAAGGTATTGTCAATGATAAGTGGAATGCCATTTTCATGGGCAATATCCGCAACCGCCTCAACATCTAAGACATTCAAGCTTGGGTTGCCAATGATTTCGCCAAAAATCACCTTTGTTTTAGGTGTAATTGCCTCACGGAAGTTCTCAGGGTTGGTCGAGTCGACAAACCGCACATTGATTCCAAATTTGGGAAGGGTTACAGCGAATAAGTTAAATGTACCACCATATAGGTTTTCCGCGGCTACAATCTCATCACCAGCCTCAGCCAGGTTCATAATCGCCAAGGAAATAGCGGCCATTCCGGAAGAAACAGCAAGGGCAGCCGCGCCCCCCTCAAGAAGGGCAATTCTTTTTTCCAGTACATCAGTTGTTGGATTCATAATCCTTGTGTAAATATTTCCTGACTCCGCAAGAGAAAATAGGTTCTGTGCATGGTCGGTATCCTTAAACACATAGGAAGTTGTCTGGTAAATAGGGACTGCCCTAGATCCAGTTACCGGATCAGGGGTTTGCCCACCATGCAATAATAGTGTTTCTAGGCCAAAGTTTTCATTTTGATTTGTCATTATGTGAATCCCTCCAATTTTTAATTCCTATTGATTTAGGCAGCAAATGAATAATTCATATAAAAAACCCCTCTCCATAAGAAGAGGGGTTTCCTCCTCTTATCTTCCAGGCAAAATACACCTGCAGGAATTAGCACCTTTTCAAGTTTTCACTTGAAGGTTGCCGGACTTCATAGGGCCTGACCCCTCCGTCACTCTGGATAAGAGACTATATGTGGTTTTAAATTACTGTTCATTTTACTACCGCTTGTTATAGAGGATTATAAATGAAGTAAGCGGAATAAGTCAACGAAAAATTCTAAATAGTTTCATTTATCTTTTTTTACTGTACCAAACCGATTTATTATGTGCAGGCTTTTTTTGCCATGATTCACTTATGAATATGCCCAAAATAATAAAGGCAAACTAACTTCTGAACCAAAATAAAAGGAGTGAGTTTTGTGAACAAAGGTCCTAAAATAATGCTCTCAGCTTTATTGCTCTTTGGCCTTGCTGGATGTGGTGCTGACAACAATGATAACGGCAATGCCCAAACAAACAGGGTCAGGACGAACAATGTAAGAACAAACAATGCAAACGACAACCAGAACCTCAGGGTTTCGGAAAAAGCAGCCCGTGCTGTTGAGCGCCTTGACAGGGTCGACAGGGCTCATGTCATCATTTCAAACAACAATGCATATGTTGCCGTTAGACTTGGCGATGATCAAAATAATGGCAATCGCGCCAATACACAAGGTAACCAAAACGGTAATGACAACAACCTGCTGGAAAATGGCCGAATCAACCAAAATGGTGATGACGGAATCATCAATGGCAAAGGTGATGCAGGAAATAAAGGAAATGGAAATGGAAATAACGGCAACAACCAGGGAATGAACGGAATGAATAACAATAACAATGGAGGAGCTGTCGGAAATGATACAGGCAGTTTCGGTTATGACACAGGAACAGGCAGCGGTGTTGGCTTAGGATATGGAGTCGGGAACGGCACATTTATCCAAAATGACATGAACAACAATCAAGGCGGAAATAACAATCAAGGTGGAAATAACAGGACATTCGGCGGTAACAATGGCGATATTATTCGTGACCAGGACTATAAAAATGTCTCGACTGCTTTCGACCAAAAAATTGCTGACCAGGTTCGGACTGCGAACAAAAGGATCCACAGAGTTTACATTTCGTATAATGACGATTTTTATAACACCATGAACAATTACGCAAACGATATTGATAATGACCGTAATGGACGTGGACTATTCAATGACTTTACCGACACGATGCAGGATGTATTCAACGTAGACAACCGCAGGTAATCTAAAAGTCGCAAGCGCCTAATGACAGGCAAAAAGCCGCCTGTCTCTGCGATGTTAATTCAAGGATGCTTACCTTTGTGTCACTGCGATGATTACTCTTGGAGCTTTCCTTAGTGTTCAGCTCCGTATGGCCTCCTCGAAAATCCTCTTTACGCTATCGCGTAAATTCGTGGAATGTAACTTCGGGGAAACCTTTCTGGAGCTATCACTTTTTCTTAGTGCAATGTGTATGCAGCCGAAGCATTCCTTGTAGAGCTAGATTGAACCAGCCCCTAGAGACAGGTAAAATGCGCCTCGTGACAGGCAAAGAGCCGCCTGTCTCTGCGATGTTAATTCAATGATGCTTTCCTTTGTGTCCCTGTGCGGGAGAAGGATACCGGGTGAAAAAAATGCCCTCTCTCTATTTTAAGAGTGAGGGCATTCACATTTACTTTATTCCTTCTTCAATTTCTTTAGCCATTTCCGTTACTGAAACAAGGCCTCCGCCTGACAGGTACCAGTAATCCGGATCCAGGTAAACGATGTTATCATTTTTATAGGCCTTTGTCTTTTTAATAAGGTCATTTTCAATAAGTGGTTTTGCAGAAGAACTTCCTTCCTGGACGACAGCTCCGCGGTCGATAACAAACAAGTAATCAGGATCTTGTTCCAGAATGTATTCGAAGGAAATGGTCTGTCCGTGTGTTGAAACCTCAATGTTTTTATCTACTGGCTCTATTCCGAAGTTGTCATGGACAATCCCAAACCGCGAGCCTGAGCCGTATGCACTTAACGAACCTTCATTCGCTAGTACAATGAGGCCATTTTTGCCAGTCGCTTTTCCTTGTTCATTCAAGGAATCAATTGTTTTTTGTACCTCAGAAAGCTTTTCTTCCACTTCAGCTTCTTTTCCAAAAATTTTACCAAGTGTTGTTGTATTTTCTTTAAAAGACTCAAGGTATTTACTTGTATCAAGCCCCATAAAAATGGTCGGCGCAATTTCATTCAGCTCTTCATACGAATCCTGTTGGCGGCCTGAAATAATAATTAAATCAGGGCCAAGCTCGTTGATTTTTTCAAAATCAGGCTCTTTAATTCCACCGACATTTTCATATTCAGACCCTTTGTACTTTTCAAGGTATCCAGGAACTGTTTCTTGAGGTAGTCCTGTCACCTTTACATCGAGTTCATCAAGAGTATCAAGTACACCATAATCAAATACTATGACATTTTGCGGATTCTTCTTGACCTTTGTTTCCCCAAGCTGATGGGTGACTGTTATTTTTTCCGATTCATCAGAAGATGCCCCATTGTTCTTCGCATCCGAATTTCCGCAGGCTGCTGTGAATACCATTATCAGTCCAAGCAGAACAGTCAAAACAAAGTTTTTCTTCATTTTATCCACCTCATATAGTTAAGTAGTCTCTAAGTTAGTTATGAGAAAAAGACACAGATATTATTACCATTGATTTCTTCAATATGGAAATCCATGTCGTATACCTTGTTTAGCACTGGACATGAAATGATGTCACAAGTCGGCCCTTCCTGGACTACCTTTCCATCCTTCAGCGCCACAATATAATCAGAATAGCACGATGCAAAGTTGATATCATGAAGGACGATAACAACTGTTTTGCCAAGTTCATCACACAGCCTGCGCAGAACCTTCATAATTTGAACAGAGTGTTTCATGTCCAAGTTGTTAAGTGGTTCATCAAGAAGGATATATTCCGTATCCTGGGCAAGCACCATCGCAATATATGCGCGCTGCCTTTGCCCGCCGCTCAGCTGGTCGAGATATTTATCCTGAATATCTTCAAGTTCCATATAGTTGATTGCCTCATCAACAAGCTTCCAGTCCTCTTTATTCAGCCTTCCCTGTGAATACGGGAAACGTCCAAAAGATACTAGTTCACGGATGGTAAGCTTCAAACTGATATGGTTTGATTGCTTCAGAATTGAGATTTTCTTCGCTAGCTCAGTGCTCTTCTTTTTGCTGATATCGACGCCATCTATCAAAATCTGCCCTTCATCTTTAGTGATTAGTCGGCTAATCATGGAGAGAAGAGTACTTTTTCCCGCGCCATTTGGGCCAATGAAGGAAGTAATTTTACCCTTTTGGATTTTTACAGAGACATTGTCGACAACATTCTTTGTACCGTATCCTTTTGAAACAGAAATGACATCCAACATTTTATTTACTCTCCCTTAGCAAAAGATATATGAAATACACTCCGCCGATAAAGTTGATAATCACGCTCAATGTTGTTGAGAACGTAAATACTCTTTCAACGATAAGCTGCCCCCCAGCAAGGGCAATGATGCTGATTAAAACTGAACCTGTTAAAAGTACACTGTGCCTGAATGTTTTTAGGAATTCATGGGCCACGTTGGCAACCAATAGGCCGAGGAACGTGATAGGCCCAACCAATGCGGTCGAAACTGAAACAAGAATGGCAATTACAACAAGAAGCCGTTTGACAATATAGTCATAATCGACCCCAAGGTTTATTGCATGTTCCTTGCCAAGGGCCATAACATCAAGATATTTAACGAATTTTACTGAATATGCCATGACTGCAATCACTGTTATTAAAGCGAGAATCAATAATTCGGTGTTGACGTTATTGAAACTTGCAAACATACGATCCTGGACAATCTGGAATTCATTCGGATCAATCAGGACTTGCAGGAAGGTTGTAATGCTGGCAAAGAACGTTCCGAAAATGATTCCGACCAGAAGGAGAAGATATATATTTTGCCCTTCCCTCTTAAATAAAAGCCTGTACAGAATGCCGGAAAAAATGACCATCAAGCCTACAGAAATCAGGAAGTTTAGATTTTTATTCACGACCATGACACTCATCGAGCCAAAACCGAAAATCAATACGGTCTGAATAAGCATATAAAGGGAATCGAGCCCTATAATCGATGGTGTCAAAATCCGGTTATTAGTAATCGTTTGGAAAATCACTGTCGATATTGCGATTACTGCACCTGTCAGCGCTATCGCAAGGATTTTTTTCAGACGCCTCGGAAGAGCATAATCCCAGTTCGGACCAAGATCCAAAAATACAAACAGTACGATGGCAAGTAGCGAGAAGGCTGCGAGAAGCAGAATTTTTGTTTTGTTATGCATATGCCTTTCTCCTCATCACCAAATAAAGGAAGATTCCACTGCCGATGACCCCTACTGTCAGTCCAATTGGAATTTCGTATGGATAGATAATGATCCTTCCAAGAATATCGCAGGCCAGGACGAAAACCGCTCCCATCAGGGATGTATGCGCCAGACTGTTCTTTAAATGATCTCCCCTGTACATCGTTACAATGTTTGGAACAATCAAGCCCAGAAATGGAATCATCCCGACTGTCAAAATTACTAGCGCCGTAATCAGCGCCACAATGCTAAGGCCTATATTAACAATCTGCTTATGGTTCAGGCCAAGATTTGTTGCAAATTCTTCGCCCATCCCCGCAATTGTGAATTTATTAGCATATAGGAACGCAACTACAAGAAGCGGAATGCTTATATAAAGAAGTTCGTATCTCCCTTGTATCATCATGGAGAAATTCCCTTGCAGCCAGGAGGACATGTTCTGGATCAGGTCATTTTTATAAGCGAAAAACGTGGTGATCGAGCCAACTATATTTCCGAACATCATTCCTACGAGCGGTATAAAAATAGCATCCTTATATTTTACTCTGTCGAGGATCTTCATAAATATGAATGTACCTGCTAAGGCAAAGGCAAAAGCGACTAGCATTTTTACAAAAGGGCTGGCAGATGTGAACAGCATTAGTGAAACAAGAATACCAAGCCTTGCGGAATCCATTGTTCCAGCAGTAGTCGGAGAAACGAATTTGTTTCGCGTTAGCTGCTGCATAATGAGTCCACTAATACTCATCCCCACCCCGGCAAGGATGATACTCACCAAACGAGGAATACGGCTTGCAAGCAGTATGTCCGCTTGGTCTCCGCTCAAACTAAATAAATCGAGCGGGCTTATATCAGTGACCCCAATAAATAGGGATGCAATGGATAGGATGATAAAAGCTGCAATTAAATAAATCAGTCTCATGTGGCTTTCCCCAGGCCTTCAAAATTTTAGGTTCATTGTCTAATAGAGAATTATTATCATTTACTCATAAAAAAAAGGTGAAACAGTGTTTTTAATGTTTTCACTATGGTTAGTGAATTATCTTACAAGTTTAATGTTAATGATATTCATTCTCATTGTCAATCAGTTTTGACTTTTAAATGTGGCAAAAAGCAAAACCTTCATTATTATCTCTCAGTTATTTTCTGATATGTATTTTCCTGTAATTATATTGTTATTTTATCCACAATTAATTGAACCAGGAACGTAAAAAGCGGCTAAAGAAAGCTTAGCCGCCACGTTATTACTTTTTAAATTCTGTATAAATATGAATTGCATCCCTCAGGAACTTTGCAGTGCCTGGCTGGTCCTTATCATAATATGAAGTAAAACGTTCGTCATCAACATACATCTGTGCAAGACTGGCGTGAGCCTCCTTGCTATAGCTGCTCCAGTAAAACATCAGCCACTTCTTATGCAATCCCGCAGCCTTTTGAGCGAGTTCTCCGGCAGGATTACCGGTTTTGAAGGCTTCTGCCAATGTACGCTGAACCTCCACAGCAAGTTTCGTCACTTCTTCATGCTGTTCCGGCGTCATGCTCTTTACTTTCGCATACGATTGCTCAACTTCATCTTTTCCATACTTTTGTCTAATCTCATCCCCGTACTTTTCTTCATTCTCCTCAATCATCTTTTGTTTGAAGCCTTCAAATTTTTCTTTGTCACTCATCGTAGAACTCCCTTCCTTTGATTTAATTGTTTTTTCCACATTGGCTATCAACAGCTCAAGCTGTCGCCTCTTTTCCAGGAGTTTTTCGCGATGGCCCCTTAAAGCAGCCACCTCATTGAAGCCTGGCGCAATGATGATATCCTTTATTGTTTCAAGTGGCACATCAAGCTCCCTGTAAAATAGGATTTGCTGCAGCCTGTTCACCTCGGCGCTTCCATAAATACGATAACCCGATGAGTTTATTCTTGCCGGCTTAAGGATACCTATTTCATCGTAATACCGTAATGTCCTGGCACTAATCCCCGCCAGATCGGCAAGCCTCTGTACCGTATATTCCATCTGAATCCCTCCTAAATCCCACTGTATACCTTTACGTTGCGTGAAGGTCAAGGGGATCATGAATAAATGGGCAATCTTTTTCGGAAAGGTGAAGCCCAACATTGTTTTGACTAGTGAATGTTAACTATAAAGGTTTCAATTTTGATGGTTATTTGGTGCCACTTTTACCGGAATATATAGTACTTCATAGCATGGTTACTGCCTGTGAGTAACTAACCCCTGCACGGCATAGGCTAGTCCCTGCCTGTCAGCGCCTAGTTATTCTCAATTGCAAAATCGGACTGTTACTAGTGAAATCCAAGCTATTTTAACTCTTTCTTACTATATAAATTAAGGCTATCTAACTGACTAATCCATGTAAACTTATAATCCTTCCGCTAAAAAAAGCCCCTCCCTGACAGGAGGTTCCTGCCTTGGGAGGGGCTTTCATACAGCTAGCGGTTAATACGTTTTAGCGGATCCAACAGAGGAATAACCACTGTAGTATTTTTTTCCGCTAACGGTTTTGACCGCACGCACTTTGTAGTAGTATGTTTTACCTTTTGTTAGCTTTGTATTGATCACGCTTGCGACACTGCCCTTTGTAACAGTCGCTACTTTGGTATATTTGCCAGATTTTGAAGTAGCGCGATATACCTCATATCCTGTTGCTTCGCTTGAAGCCTTCCAGGATACCTTAAGTGAAGTAGCCGAATACCTCTTTACAGACAGGCCTGTCGGTGTAGCAAGAACTGGAGCCTTGCTGACTACTGCGGAATTAGGACTCACTACTTTTACGCCATCTACCCTCTGGTAGGAAACAACTTTATAATAATAAGTTTTTCCTGGAGTCAACGCGCCATTTGTGTAGCTTGTTGCCGTTCCGCTTGTTAAAGTTGCAATTTTGCTGTATGTGCCGTACTTGGAAGTTGAACGATAAACTTCATAGCCTTGTGCACCAGACACTTTACCCCAGCTTATTTTCACCTTGTTATAGCCGGCAGAAGCTGCTTTAACAGATGCAGGAGCGGCAATCTTTACAAACTTGGCATAAAGATTAGTATTTCCAGCTACTGCTTTGCTGAAATTGAACTTAGTCTTAAGAGCTTGATCTGAGTACCAGCCGATGAATGTATATCCTTTCTTCACCGGTTTTGCAGGAGCCTTTAACGTACTGCCCTCAATGACATTCTCAGTTTTATAAACTTTACCATCAACGTAGTAGTTAACAGTAAATGTTTCTTTGCCGCGGAATACATTGACTTCCTTGGTTGTCTTGTTGCCTGCAACGTCGACTACTTCAAGCAAGAATGTATTCACACCAGGCTGCAGGGGCAGCGTTGTTTTAACAGTATGGCTATAACCATCCATCACATATGGTTCAGGAAGCGGGTTATAGAATTCTTCACTTCCATCTACGTAAAAGCGGACTTCGTCAAAATTATCAGAAAGAGTTGCTGAAAGCTCAACAGAAGTCGTATCTTCACTTACCTTTGCAGGTACGGATACATCCAGGCCAGGAGCTTGTGTATCAACAAAAACATGACGCAGGAAGTCAGCTGCCTTATTACCGGCGACATCTGTTCCGGCAAATCTGATTTTATGAAATCCATCTTCTAGAGTAAGAACCGTATCGAAATCCCAACGTTTCGTTGTTTCGTTCCATTTCAGCTCAACTTCATTGCCATTGACTGTTAAGCTGGCCGGAGCTGTTTCATCAACAACATATCCTTTTACTGGTACTTGGTTTGTGCTGAAAATACCAAATGGTTCTGGATCGATTGCAAAAATTTGCGGGGCGTCAGTATCATTGACGCCTTTTAGGACTTTCTTAGCAACATTGCCTGCATAGTCGTAAGCTACCAAAGTTACTTCAGAACCTAATGCTGGAGCTTCTTTAAATGTATATGTTCCTGCATCCCCTGCAAGCGGTAAATCATCTTTGCCAAATACAGAAGTACCATTTAGGAGGACATCCACATACGCAACGCCAGAGCCTTCAACATCGGAGGTTGTGAATGTCAATTGGTCCCCTTTTACTTTTCCATCAACAACTGGTACTTTTGTATCAACGATTACCGGCACTTGTACCTTTTGAGGTTCTTTGCCCGGATAGTCGATAGTAGACACAATTTCATAATAGTATTGTCCATCAGGCACTTTTAAATATTTTACTTTTCCATCCCAAGTTGTTGTAGAGCTATAGGAATATTCCAGTGCAGCTCCACTGTTATAATAATTCTTCCTGACCATTGTATCGGATTTAATTTTCCTAAGGAAGTTCTTATCCTTATCCAGAACCCTGTAATCTACTGTTTTAGCATTCCTTAAGAAAGAAAGAACTGGAGTTGCGCTATCTTTAACACCATCACCATTAGGGGAGAAAGCAATCTTATTTGATTCATATGCTTTCTTTAACGGGTTGTAACCAAGATAACTTCCCTTCTGATCTACCATTCCAGCTGCTTCGTAGTAAGAATTAGCGCCATCGTAGATCATTTCATCCAATACAGGCGCCTCGTTCCAATCCCCGCGGAACCCGACGTACGGAACAGTAAGTTCAGGATACTCATCAGTTGTATTTGTCAGTGTGATAAAGCCTTCTACGAAGTAGCCATTTTCAAACAACTCTTCCAGCGGCTCTCCGAAAGTAGATACATTATTTTTAAGGTCGATCGTAACTGTCAGTTCCGCTTCGTCGTTTGCAGGAACCTTTAATTCCTCTTTATCGAACTTTAGAGGAAGTTCCTCAGTATCCGCATTGAAAATAGCTTGCGCTTCGCCAAGATCAATTCCATATTTAGCATAAATCATATCAGTCAATACAGTTCCGCTTACCTTGTAGGTAACCTCTTTATCTGAGAAGTTTTTCGCCTTAAGTGTAAAGGTAGCTGTATCACCATTAATCTCCTTCAGTGCAACCTTTGCTTCGTTTGTTTTAGCCTCAGTTACAACGACTGGAGTGCTCAATGCGGCATGAAGCTGCATTAATCCTGCACCTTGTCTCCTAGGAGAATAAGGATTTTCGAGATTAAGGGCAACATTATTCGCACCTTTATCCATTACAGGCTTACTGGTGTTCATTAAAATATTTTTCGCGAAATTCACTTTTTCCTTTCCAGTCAATGCGGCGAAATCCTCTTCAATGCGCTGCAGGATTAGTGCTGACCCACCGGCAACATGTGGAGCCGCCATTGAAGTGCCGCTCATCAAACCATATTCATTATTATTTAGAGTAGAAAGGATATTTCCGCCTGGTGCAGTGATCTCCGGTTTGAAATCAAGGTTTGGTGTCACGCCCCATGATGTGAAGTCGGACATCTCACCTGCTGTAGGACTAACAATGGTCTCAATATCGCCTTTGAATTGGACTTCAACCTTTGTTCCTTTGTCAAGCTCCTCTTTAAGCTTAAGGCCATCTGCCTGAAGGATAGAAAGGTGAGGAATTTTAATGGCTGGATCATCTGCCATATTAATCGTTCCGGTTGTATTGTTATAAATAATCGCACCAACTGCCCCTGCTTTCTGGGCATTTAATGTTTTATCAACAAACGCAATGCTGCCGCGTGAAATCAGTGCATATTTTCCCTTGAAATCCTTACCTTCAAACTCGGCAGGAGTTCCTAGGCCAGCTGAAACAACTTCATATTTACCGGTTGTCGTCTTTAAAGGATCCGCTGTTCCGGCAGTGAGGAATTGCAGTTTACCAGTTTCTGTGCCATTTAAAGAATACGTGAAAAGATTCAAATCAACATATTCATTTTCGTAGGATGCTACCTGGAGGGAATCATAGGATAACCCTGGTGATCCGACAACACCCTTGTCAGGATTGGAGGCATATGTGTTATAAAAGCCACTGCCAAGGCGGTCAGAGTTGCCTGCGGAAATTGACATTAATACGCCGTTTTCAACTGCACGGGCTATCGCTTTTTGTTCAGGGTCTTCAGGAGCAACAAACGATGCAGTCGAGCCAAGGCTCATGTTCAGGACATCAGCACCAAGGACAATTGCATCATCAATGGCCTTCACATAAATATCGCTCCATGTAGAAGGCATTTCCGGGTCGTTTCCAAATACTTTCAGGGCAAGAAGCTGTGCTTCAGGAGCAACACCCTTCAATCCCCCGTTCTCCTCATCGCCATTCGCACCGACTGTTCCGGCAACATGCATGCCGTGCATAGATGCTCCTGGTCCCAGATCAAGGATTTCGGCGTTTTCGTCCATATAATTGTACCCATATGGGACTTTTTCGGTATAGAACTTACCCGGGAGGCCCTTTTCAGCTGCAACCTTATCCACGCCTTCCTTTGTAAGGCTTGCTTCGGAGGCATCCGTTAAAACCATGTCTCTGTGGCTTGGGTCAATACCAGTGTCAATGACACCGACAACCATGCCTTCACCTTTATAGTTGTACTCATTCCAGGCTTTTTGGGCCTCGACAAGTTCTTTACTGTATTTCATGTCTGGCAGTTCTTGTGGGCGTTGATATTCATGGGTAATTGTTACATTTTCAACACCTGCAAGATTTCTGATGAGTTGGATTTGTCCAAACTCAACAACACCGCTGAATCCATTGAATGCAGTTGTGAAATTTTCTTTATACTGCATTTTGATAGCTTTTTTGCTTAACAGTTCTTTAACTGATTTTTGCTGGCCAAGTGCTTGGGCCTGCAGCTTATCTTTAGTAGCTTTTGGAAGCTCATTGTATTTTTTTCCTTGCTTTGTGGCATATGTAATCGCCGGTTCTCCTTCTACTTCAACAATGATTCTGACTTTATCAGTGTTTTTATAGCCCGACTTAGCGTCCGTCTTGGAGACAGTTTGCTTTTGGCCTTTTGCGTATTCTGGTTTTGTATTCTGGGACAGGATTGGTTTCCCGGCCCCGAGCGCGCTGTTCGAGAACACTAGCAGAAAAATCATCAAAAGCGCAAAACTTCTTTTTAACTTCAAGCCTCTCACTCCCCGTTGTCTCTTATTCTTTCAAACCTGCTCCTTACCCCCACTGGCAAAGTCTTTACCAGCTTGTCTGACTTTTGTAAAATAACGATTCAAATTTTGGGATAAGAAAAAACACCCTATTCCAATGAACAGAGCATTTGCCTTAACTAAGAAGCATGGAGCCACTCAGCCCCAGATCAGAATCGTATTTTACTACTTAAATGTGTTGGAAATTCCCTCCTCTAAAGGTTTTTAAATACAATTTCAGTTTATTCAAAATATAAACAATAGTCAATTAGTATTTTGTAAATAAATTAAATTTTTGGAAATAACAGAATTATCACATAACCATAAAATTTGAGCCGGCTATTTTATTTTCCTTGTATAGTTGACTTAATTTTCAAATATTATAGAATTATATTTAGTATCTCGAAGTAATTAGGAGGACCGTATGGAAAAAACAGTAGAAAAACGGCTTGTCCGATCCGAAGTACCGGAAGAAACCACATGGGATCTTTCCAGTCTTTTTGCAAATGACGAACAATGGGAAGAAGAATTGAATAAAACAGCGGCTTCACTGACCGAGTTTACAAGATTTAAAGGGCAATTGGGGAGAAATGCAGCCTCCTTGCTGGAATGCCTCGAAGCCCAAGAACAGTTATCTATGAAATTAGTTAAACTAATGACTTATGCCAATCTAAAGCAAACTGCTGATGGGACAGACCCTGCCAACCAGGCTAATTCCGGCAAAGCTGCAGCGGTCAGGACCCAGGCAAACGCTGCACTTTCATTCATTGAGTCTGAAATTCTCTCTCTGCCTGATGGCACTCTGGAACAATACCTTTCCGAGGAGAAAGGGCTGAAGCCATTCCGTAAAACTCTTTTTGAATTGCTAGAAACCAAGAGTCACCGCCTGTCTTCTGAAACAGAGGAAGCACTTGCCGCTCTAGGCGAATTACATAATGCTCCTTATACCATTTATAATTTAAGCAAGCTTGCCGACATGGAATTTTCTCCAATCAAGGATGACCACGGAAACGAACTGCCGGTTTCATTCGCACTTTTTGAAAATAGATATGAATTCTCGGCGGATACACAAGTCCGTCGTAAAGCATACGATTCGTTTATCAAAACACTAAAGCAATACAAAAACACAATTGCTGGGACCTATTCAACCGAAGTAAAGAAACAGGTTGCACTTGCAAAGCTAAGGAAATACAACTCTGTTACCGAAATGCTGCTTGAACCCCAGAAAGTTTCACTGGACATGTACAACAATCAGCTGGATATCATTTTCACTGAGCTAGCTCCACATATGCGGCGCTATGCGACGCTGAAAAAGAAAGTGCTTGGCCTTGAAGAATTGCGCTTCTGTGACTTGAAAGCTCCATTTGATCCGGACTTCAATCCCGAAACGACCTATGAAGAGGCGAGAAATGTCATTATTGAATCCTTAAAAGTAATGGGACCTGAATATACGGGTATCATTAAAAAAGGATTTGACGAAAGATGGGTAGATCGCGCGGACAATGTCGGAAAGTCGACAGGAGCCTTCTGCTCAAGCCCTTATGGAGCACATCCTTACATTCTCATAACCTGGCAGGATAATATGCGAGGCGCATTTACCCTTGCACATGAATTTGGTCATGCAGGCCATTTCTATTTGGCCAATAAAGAGCAGCGAATTATGAATACCCGCCCGTCCATGTATTTCGTTGAGGCACCGTCCACAATGAATGAACTGCTATTGGCACAGCACCTCATGGAAGCCACGGATGATAAGCAAATGCGGCGCTGGGTGATTCTTCAGCTTTTAAGCACGTACTACCATAATTTTGTTACACACCTTCTAGAAGGAGAATTCCAGCGCAGGGTATACTCAGCAGCAGAAAATGGCGGTGCCCTGACCGCAAAATCCTTCAGTGAAATGAAAGGTCAAGTACTTTCTGAATTCTGGGGAGACAGTGTGTCCCTCGATGAAGGGGCTTCCTTGACATGGATGCGCCAGCCGCATTATTATATGGGCCTTTATCCATATACGTATTCCGCAGGTCTGACTGCGTCTACTGCAGTTGCCCAATTGATCCAGGAAGAAGGCCAGCCTGCTGTAGACAGATGGCTTGAAGCGCTTCGGGCAGGAGGAACAAAAACACCTCTTGAACTTATGAAGCATGCAGGTGTCGATATGTCCACTCCTGAACCAATCAAGGTTGCCGTTTCCTATGTTGGTTCATTAATTGATGAACTTGAAAAATCATATGAGTAAACATGGGAGCTAGACGGAGACACACCTGATAGTATCCACAGTAGCAAAATTTAATTCTATCCTTACTAATAAAATGCCCGCCAGCAAAATGGCGGGCATTTCTTTTAGCAAAATTTGTTGCTCATACTTCTATGCAATATACTAAAGTTACCATCATAAGCTTCTACTAATCCTGTTGAAAGGAGTTGCTTCCCATGAAATTAGCAAGGCCGCCTTGTTAACCTGATTGCCCACGTCCCCCTCCTTGTTTGTAAGGTTTGAACCTTACAAATGAAAGGAGAAAAGGACATGAATACTTTCGTTAATATCAGGCTTCTTTATGCCTATAGTTTTTTTCATAGCCTCATCCCCGCGTATGTCATAGAAAGGCTGTTTTGGGAAGACCGCGGGATGACGGTGCTCATGGTTATTTACACTGAAATCATCTATGCTGCCACCATTGTTGTACTCGAGGTCCCAACAGGAATACTGGCAGATAAATGGAGCAGAAAAAATCTTATTTTAGTAAGCGCTGCGCTTGGTTCCATGGAGTTTTTGATTTTACTATTTTCAACGGAATTTTGGCATTTTGCGGCTGTGGTTTTTCTTGCCGGAGTATCGAAGTCGGCATTCAGCGGCGCAGCCAACGCCCTATTGTACGACTCTTTGAAAGCTAGCGGGCTTGAGCACCGCTTTGAAAAGGATCTCGGCTACCTTGATGCCGTTGGTTTTTTTGCCGCTATCCTTGCGGCGTTATCCGGTAGCCTCCTTGCAACTAAATTCGGATTCGAATTTAATTACTGGCTTTCGTATGCAGCAAGTTCCTTATGTATCATTTTAGCTTTTGGCTTAACCGAACCCGTTCTTTTCAAACTGAGAGAAACGAATCACGAGCCGCCTTTGAAAGAATACCTAACTGGTTCAATCAACTTTTTCAAGGCAAAGCCTGAAGTCTGCGTTGTCCTTCTTTCCGGGATGGCCACAGGCGCCGCAATCAATTATATTTACGAATTTTGGCAGCTTTATCTTGACCGGTTGACGATACCGGTTATGTATTTCGGTGTATTCTCTGCGGGAATCATGGTGCTTTCCCTGCCTGGAAGCCTTCTGGCCCATTGGCTAATTGGGAAATTCAGTCATGCCAAGCTTTTAACAGCCGTACTGGTTATTTTAACATGTGGTTTTTCGTACTTGGCAACTATAAAGGGATATACGGGACTGGCAGTCGTCTATCTTATCTGTCTAGCCTCCGGAATGGTCAACCCAATTGTGACAGGCTTTTTGCATCATCGGATTGATACAGATATGAGAGCGACCATTGATTCATTTCAGTCACTTTCCCTAAATGCATTCCAAATTATAACCGGAATCGGCTTTGGCTTTTTTGCTGGCCATTTTGATATTTTCGGCGGGTATGGATTCATTGCAATCCTTTGTGCTATTAGCCTGAGCATCTTTATTCGATTTATCAAATGAACATGAGAAAAGGCGCTATGGGTTCATCCCATGCGCCTTCCTCTTTTGTCATTGGACCGAATAAGCTGCTAGTTTGAAGGGAAAATCTTTCTATAATAATCCAGTTCAAGGATTTTTGCAGAGTAATAGAATTTGCTTTGGACAATAGAAGAAATCGTGTTTATATATTTTTGGTCCACACTTACTCCAGGCACCGGAAGATACTCGCTCGTCACGGCATTATAGCGTCCCTTGTCTGTGATAAAACTTTTATTCATGAAAATAACCAGCGGAGCTTTTTCAGAAAAAATGTCCTGGCCCATTAACAACCTGGAGTCATAATCGAGTCCAAGTAGGTTTGAAAGTGTAGGGATAATGTCAAGGCTTGAAGCAGGCTTATCAATGACCTCTGGTTCCATCCCCTTTGAATAGAGGATAAAAGGGCTCCTGTACAACTCGAAATTCTCTTCAACCTTATGTCCGGCAAGCTCATTGATTGTTTTTGGATCAAGACCATATGGGTAATGGTCCGCACTCAATGCAATCAGTGTTTTTTCAGCAACACCTACCTGTTCAAGCTGAGATAGCAGGCTTTCAAGCGCCCTATCAAGTTCGATTTGAGTCGCAAGATAAGCTTTGGCCTGATTGGATAATGAGAGTAAATCCACATGCTTTTTGTTCTTCCAGGCAATATAATTTCCCGTGAACGAATATTGCATATGCCCGCTTACCGTCATGTAATAAGCGTGAAACGGTTCTTTTCCAATATACTCCGGCACAGTCTTTTCGATCATTTCAAGGTCTGATTCCGGCCATGTTTCTTTTACATTCAGGCCATTTCCCAGCCCTTTATACTCATAGCCCATATTTGGATGAGACAAATCTCTTCGATAATAAGTGTAAGTATGATTATGATAGGCCATTGTTTTATAGCCGAGTTTTTTTAACTGATTTCCCATTGCGAAAGGGAGCAAATTTCGTCCGGATTCCTGAAAGCTCCATACGCCGCTTTTCGGGATAAGGCCAAGCGTGGCAACATATTCCCCATCAGAGGTGCTGACACCCCAAATCGGATTATAAAAATTTGTAAAGTTATATCCCCTATGGATGAGTTTATACAATGTCGGGGTAACTTCCTTATTGACTGCGTAAGGAGAAAAACCCTCGGCAGTAATGAATATCAAATTATAGCCCTTGAATTTCCCTGTATACTCATTTTTTTCTGTCGGCAGTACCTTGCTAAAATAACTGTGCACGCTTTTCAGGTCTTGATTCTTCTCCGCCCTTGCCATGGCTTCAAAGTCTATGTTCATTACATTATACTCTTCAGGTTTTTCCGGCTCCGCATCTGGACTGTCAGGCAGTGGATCTTCAGCCGGCAGTGGGATATCATCCGCGGACGCTTCGAGCCTCGGGGACCAACCTGTCACCATACGCTGCATATCCAGTCTCATTGTCGTAACAAGGCCGAGCTTTTCCATAGAAAGAAGAGGAAGACTGTTTCGGTAATATAAGTCATAGGCTGAGTTGATGCCCTTTCCACTAGCAAAAACGGTCCCGATTCCGGCAATTTGGGCAATGACAAAACAAAGCGCTATTGAAACACGATTGAATTTATCGAGCCTTTGAAAGGATAAAAGCCTCCTACCCCAGAAAACTAACAGCAGCAGGGGAATCATAAACAGTCCCAGCCAAACGATATTCTCAACAAGAAGAGTACGAATATCCTTCCAGAATTCAAAGACCTGGGCACCGTTTCCCGCAGAATACACGCTATAAAACGTTCTGAAGAATTGATAATACATAAATTGGGAGGCATAGAGTACGGTTACGAAGAGGAGAATCAGGCAGGCGATGACATGGCTCGCCGCGCCCCTAAAGAAACTGTTTATAAAATGAAATAAAAAGGCTAACGCTAAAATAAAGATCAGCGAAAGGACGTAGTCACGAATATAAAAGTCTTCAAAAATACCTAATCTGAATGTAAGATCGATAAAAGCGATCGACACGAAATAAAAGATAAGCAGCGAGTCCCTCTTTGCAATTTCAGCCATTTCTCCAACCCTTTCAAAAGCACCGTAATCAATCCGGGTTCTATACGTAAAGTATACTCGTCAAAACTGACGAAATAACTGATTATTTCGTTTCACTGATTCTTTTGTCCAGCCAGGTTTTAGTTTTTTAACAATGCTAAAAAGCCCATCCTTTTTATAGGACGGGCTGTGCATGCTTATTAGTGCTATTATGGCTATCACCAAATCAAAATCTAAGTGGAATAACTGATTTCTTAATGTCAGTATCCATGTATCCAAGTGATTGCAGAAAGGCCTTAAGTCCAAGGTATGCATTGTCCATTTTGTTAGTTGGTCCAATCCAGACTTCTTTTACCGGAAGCTTTACATCAGTTTGATTCTGCTTTAAATCAAGTTCAATGTATGGAACCAGGCCGCCTGCCGAGGTCCGAAACAAAACGGCAAACTCCTGCACCTTTGCGAGGTTTTCGGGAAAAAAGGCAACTCTATACTCTGTTTCCGGCTTAAAAGCAGGATGCTTAAAAAAGTAGCTGTAATTGAGCATCCTGACCATGAATGCCCGGGCAATCTCCCGCCCCTCCTCATCACTCATCCTTACACGTTTCCAAATGCCTAAATATCTCTCCACTTCTTCTCTAACAATTTTCCTCTGAAGGCTTTCATCATATAGGACATAGCCAGCCATATACGCCCCGGCATACTTTATTTCCAGCAGCTGATGGAGTTGAAGGCTATCCAAGCCTATGTTATAGCCATCAAAATTAGAATAAGCTGACCAGTTGGTAATTAAATCAGAAATTGCTGTCAATGAGAGAATATAGCATTTACTGCGGTGCTGTTCATTGAAGTATGAGCCATTTAAAATTTCCTTAACTTCAGATTTGAATGTAGCCTCTATACTGGAAGCCGGTTTATCGGAAAAAACATCTTCAATAACTGTTTTTATATACGTCAATTCAGAGGCATCATTAAGGAACTCGCTACGTGTCATCCAAATTGAGCCGGTTGAAAGAATTGCATAGAGTGCCTGCAGATTTGTGTAATGGTATAGTATTCCTTCATTCTCACGCTTAATCCTATAGGAATTTTCGAGAGATTTTTTCAAAATAACCTCAAGATCCATGATTAACCTCTTTACTTAAAAATGAGATCGTCCAATTTGTGCCTGAGCCGATATGAAAGGCATCGGCAAACGAACCCTGGTTAATCGCAATGGCCAAGTTATCAAGTGAATTGATATAAACGAGAGGCTCCCCGACTAGCGTATCAGCAAATGATCTGCCAAATGTCATCGTGTTCTTATAGACTTGACGTGTCCCGTTGCCAATCGTAACGGATAGGCGATCGCCGTATTGAATTCCGGCTTCTCTAAGCAAGTCGCGATTAATATTTGTCCATAGATTCCCAAATCGGACATCATGGATTTCTATTATCCCATCAATACTTCCTTCCGTTCTTGTTGCCTGATTTAATGGAAGGCTTACGATTGAGCTAACCTCAATTTCTTTTCCGATTTGCTCAAAAGATATTTTCCCCATCGCCAGCCGGGCACCTGTATAGGCAAAAATATCACGGCCATGAAATGTATAAGATTCCCTTGAATGAGGAAGCCTGTTCTTTTCCTCATCAAGCTCTCTAGCTTCCACAATGCCAATAAATCGATGGATATGTGTCAGAGTTCCATTGTTCGGAGTAATGATGATTTTCCCATCCTTCGTTTTAACAGCTACACTTTTCCTCGCAGAACCGACACCCGGGTCAACTACAGATACAAAAACCGTACCTTCTGGCCAATAGGAGATGGCCTGAAGCAAGCGGTAAGAACCCTCCCATATATTGAATGGAGGGATATCATGTGTCAAATCAAATATACGGATGGCACTGTCAACAGAAAATGCAACTCCGTACATCGCGCTTACTGCACCATCACTAATTCCAAAATCCGATTGAAGAACCAAAGCCCTATTCATACGTAATCCCCCTCTTCTAATACACAATCCTTCTATTAAATGTTTGTAAGATCTTCCTTAATTGACGCTATATTATTCTTCTATTTCTATATTTACTTCCCCTTGTCTTAAAAAAGAAAAACTTCAACCCTTTAAAATAATTCTGTAAAAAGCATGTAGCAATTCTAAGGATTTTCACACTTGAATGTTTCCTTCTTCAAAAAACGGGGATAACAAATAAGTAGGTTTCGCAAGAATGGGAGGTTGGTTTAATGGGAACATTGGATGGAAAAGTAGCATTTGTAACGGGGGCAAGTTCAGGTATCGGCCGCGCTGCTGCCATCAAACTGGCCAGCGAAGGAGCTAAGGTCGCGTTAATTGACCTGAAAGAAGAAAATGCCGGTGAGGTAAAGGCACTCATTGAACAAAAAGGCAGCAGCGCCATCATTGCCGAGTGCAATATTGCAAACCCGGATGATGTAGAACAGGCCTATAAAAAGACGATAGAGGCATTCGGGCGGCTTGATATTGTGTTCGCCAACGCCGGGATCAATGGTGTCATCGCACCAATTGAGGATCTGGAGCCGGATGACTGGGATGAGACCATTACCACGAATTTAAGAGGGACTTTCCTGACACTGAAGTATGCCATCCCCCATATGAAGGAACGTGGCGGAAGCATGATTATCACTAGTTCGATTAATGGAAATCGCTGGTTTAAGAATTTTGGCTTCTCGGCTTACAGCACGTCAAAAGCAGGACAAGTTGGTTTTGGGAAAATGGCTGCTCTTGAGCTTTCAAACTATAAAATCAGAGTCAATACCATTTGCCCTGGTGCGATCGATACCAATATCCACGACAATACCTTCCCTGCGGAGGAGGAGCTTGAAAAAATTACTATCCCTGTCGAGTACCCGGAAGGAAATCAGCCGCTCGCAGACCGGCCTGGAAAGCCCGAGCAGGTGGCCGACCTTGTTTACTTCTTGGCATCGGACCTGTCAAGCCACATCACAGGCACCGAAATTTACATCGACGGAGCGGAATCACTTTTATAAATCATTTTAACGGAAAAGGCCGGTGCGCAGCTGCATCGTGCTTTTTTTGGTTTGTGCAGATAGTACATACGCGGAGGATTGAGGTTTGAATCTTCACGTAGTTCGCTATGGAAAAGGCCTTCGTTGACAAGGGTCATGTATATATCAGATGAATGACATTTCAGGCTGCCGTGTCAGTCATAAAGCAGATGAATGACATTTCGGGCTTCCGGATGAAGCAAAGTGTCAGTCATAAAGCAGATGAATGACATTTCAGGCTGCCGGATGAAGCAAAGTGTCAGTCATAAAGCAGATGAATGACATTTCAGGCTGCCGGATGAAGCAAAGTGTCAGTCATAAAGCAGATGAATGACATTTCAGGCTGCCGGATGAAGCAAAGTGTCAGTCATAAAGCAGATGAATGACATTTCGGAATATCGGTCGAAGCAAAGTGTCATTCATAAAACCACAAGAGTATATTTTCGAAAAGATAGAGAGTAAAACTTTCACAAAAAACAAAAGCTGCCCAATAAGGTTGTCAGTCAACAACCCGATGGGACAGCTTCTTCAATTTATAATGCATTCCTTATTGCTGTACAACGGCAAACTTGGTTTCATGCTCCAAAAGAAACTTCTTCATTTCAATGCCGCCTCGGAACCCTGTGAGAGCTCCATTTTTACCTATGACCCTATGGCATGGAATTGTAATCATGACAGGATTTGCCCCAATAGCGGAGCCGACAGCCCTGACCGCTGCAGGCTTCCCTATTATATTTGCTATATCACTGTAGGTAACCGTCCTGCCGTAAGGGATTTCCTTCAGGGCAGCCCAAATACTCTCCTGAAAGGGAGTTCCCATCGTGTCCACCGGAAAGTTGAAGCTAGTAACTGAACCTTCAAGATAATCATTTAACTCAGTAAAATAAGGTTTCAAAAACTCCTCATTTTCAACAATTTGGGCCTTCGGACGATGCTTCAACACCCAAGCCTCAAGTTCCTTGAACCCTTCACCTGGTGAACCTACATAGCACAATCCTTTTTCCGAAGCAGCGATATGCAAGGGCCACTGGCTATTTTTAAAAACCGACCAATAAATTGTTTCCATCTTGTCCAGGCTCCTCTCGTTATTCTGGCACTTCCTTCTTCATAACTACCAAAATATACAGGGAAAAGCAATGTTTTTTTAATAGCGGAAGAGTAACGTGCAAGTGTCCTCGTGACAGACAAAGGTCATTCATTGAGGCTTCTAATCAATCCCCGGCTCGCTTTTAACTCGTCTGGCCGAGTCAAAGTTAAAAGAGTAAGGCCCTTCTCATATTCAATCAATCCATTTAATTACATCACTTTCAGGCCTGCGCTTTTTCGGGGCAGGTTCTTGTTTCCGATATCCAAACGCAGCCATAACGGAGATGCTGAATTTGCCATCCTCGAGCAAGCCCTCTTCTTCAAGGAGCGCATTCATTTTCTCGATATTGAAGCCCTCAATTGGACAGGAGTCGATTTTCAGCTGTGCAGCTGCTGTCATCATATTCGCCAGGGCTATATATGTTTGCCTACAGGCCCATTCATATAAAAGCCTGCCATCATCATCAAGCAGCTTGAAATCTTCTCTTTGGAATTCCTCAATTCTGCTTAGGAATTTTCCCAGAAAATCCTCTGGGATCTGCGCGGAATGAAGGAAATGCTCCCGAAGGTAATTTGCATCATATCGTGTCTCACTAGCGGTCCTTGCTAGAAAAATCACAAAATGGCTGGCATTTTCCGCTTTACCATATGCACCCCAAGACGTCTCCTTAATTTTTTTGCGGAGCTCCTGGTTCTGTACCACAATAAACCGCCATGGCTCCACTCCAAATGAACTTGGCGATAAACGTCCTGTTTCTAATATGAAATCAAAATCTTCCTTACTAATTTTCTTTTTAGGATCAAATTCCTTCGTTGCATGCCGGAAGTTGAATGCCTCAAGAATGTCCTTTTTAAGTTCCTCGTTCGTTTGCATATGTACCTCCTCGTTATCCTTCTATTTAACCATACTATTTAAGATACCTTTCACAGCAAGCAATTAAACAAATGATTGGATAGCTGATACAGGCTGCCCGCTTACTATTATCCCACTATAAGGGGCAGCAAGCCTCCCTCGGAAGCAACTGACCCTAAAGGTCCGATTGGTAACTAAGATTTTTCTTGATCTTCAATCCTTAGAAAAATCAATCGGGCTTTGCGCGGCTAACAATCAGTGGAACCCTTCCACTTATAGAAGGTTCACTTTATCATAAAATTAATATAGAGTAAGGACATGAATACTAAGTCAAATGAATAAGGAACTACTTGGGGTTAAAACTAATCCTTATGAATCACCATGAAAGGAGACTTCCTTATGAAGCTTTTCACAGACATAGATTTGGATGGTTTAGGCTGCGGTTTGCTAGCCAAAATCGCATATGGAGACAAGGCGGACGTTGCCTATTGCTCGCATCGTGTCTTAAACGACCGCGTCCAGCAGCATCTTGCAAAGAATGAGACCGCCCATGATGAAATCTACATAACTGACATGGCTGTAAACTCCGAAGTGGAAAAAAGGCTTGCGGAGCGTTTTAAAAAGGGCGGCCATATTAGGCTTATTGATCACCATGTGACCGCTATGCATTTCAACCAATATGAATGGGGTTTCGTTTTACCGGAGTATGAAACAGGTAAAAAAACCTGCGCGACCTCTCTTTTCTATGAACATCTTGTCAAGACCAATGCCCTCCGCCCGACAAAGGCACTCGACGAATTTGTCGACCTTGTACGCCAATATGATACATGGGAATGGGATGAAAACAACAACACGGCCGCCAAAAGGCTTAATGATCTATTTTATATCATGGAACGGAATGAATTTGAGGAGGTTCTGCTTGAACGGCTCAAGAAAAACCCGGAGGCCTTTTCATTATCTAAAAATGAAAACTTCCTGCTGGACATTGAAGATGCGAAAATCGAACGATATATCCGTTCTAAAAGCAGGCAGCTTGTCCAGGCAAAAGTTGATGGATATTTTGCAGGAATTATCCATGCCGAGCAATATTTGTCGGAGCTGGGTAACGCGCTGAACAAACTGTACCCACATCTTGATATGGTCATTCTCCTAAATGTTGGCGGGAAAAAGGCGGGGTTCCGGACAATTCATGATGAAGTGAATGTTGCCGAATTTGCATCACGCTTCGGAGGCGGAGGGCACCCAAAGGCATCCGGCTGTGAACTCGGTAAAGATGCTTTCCAAATATTTGTAGTTGATGTTTTTTCGCTTCAGCCGCTTAAACTCGATGCAGACAGAAATGAACTGAACATAAAAGGCACCTCCTATGGAACCTTTTTTGAAAACAGAAATGGTGACATGATTCTTATTCGGCCATCAGAAGGCGGGAAAGTTGAGGCTGTTCATAAAGGGGCAGTCCAAAAAGAGTATTCTACATTTGCCGATGCTGAACGGGATGTGAAAAGGAACTATTCAGCCTGGCTCAGCTATGACAATGACTTGCTAAGAAGACTGGGCGAGGCACTGGATATACCATTTGAAGAAGCAAGACAATCATACAAAGAAATGCTTCATCATTTAACAGAGTAATAAAAAGCGCTCATTCCCGGTTGGAATGAGCGCTGAATTTTTTAAATTATAGTTTATACACACAGCTGCCTAGAGTTCTGGTCTAGGCGTATATCTATTTATCTTCCTCAAGTAGCATTCCATATCGCAATAGACATAGCCATAGGGCTTTTAATATAGGAAATATACTCTTGTTTCAAAAGGCTTCATTGTAAATTCCTTCGGCAGTTTCTTCCCCTGTACGGGATAGTTATTCAGGATCAATTCACTTTTCTTATATCGGATTGCTGCCGGCATTTTAAACCTGGATGGAGTTCCATGCACATTGCACAGAATAATTGCCTTTTGTCTCCCCAGCGTCCGGGTGTAGACAAATAGCTTTGGGTGATTCGGATAATATAAGTGATACTTGCCATAAACAAACAGCTTATTTTCTTTGCGCAGCCTAATTAATTCCTTGTAAAAATGAAGGATAGAATCCTTATCATCCAGCTGGCTGGCGACATTGATTTTTGTGTAATTTGGATTAATCCCGAACCATGTTTTATCCGCAGCCGTAAATCCAGCCAGATGTGAAGAATCCCATTGCATTGGGGTCCGTGCATTGTCACGCCCATGCTTCCAGATAAACTCCATAATTTCCTCATGGGAGCGGCCCTTTTCAGTTTCAATCCTATAATAGTTGCGCATGCCAACATCATTATAGTCCTCGATAGAAGGAAATTGGACATTGGTCATTCCAATTTCCTGCCCCTGGTAGATAAACGGCGTTCCTTTCATGAAAAAGTACATCGCCCCTAGCATCTTTGCGCTTTCTTTCCAATACTTTTTATCATTTCCCCAGGTTGAAACCCGGCGCGGCTGGTCATGGTTTTCAATGAACAGGGCATTCCAGCCAATACCCTCAAGGCCTTTTTGCCATTTTGTCAAAACCCGCTTCAATGCTTTAACATCGACCGAGTCTTTCTTATTCTTGTCCCATAGTCCCAAGAACTCGAATTGAAAAATCATATTGAAATAGCCGTCCCTCTCACCAACCCACTTGTCGGCGTCAGTGATGCGGACTCCATTGGCTTCTCCGACTGTCATGACATCATAGTTGCGGGTTGTTTTGCTGACAAACTCTTTCAGGAAGCCGTCAACACCCTCGACGTTCATCATATAATCAAAGGAAGGAACATACTCTAAGCCCTTTGGATTCGGCATGTCAGGCAAGCCAGGCTTCTTTTTTATATGTGAAATGGCATCGACCCTGAAACCGTCAATCCCTTTATCCAGCCACCAATTTACCATGTCATAAAGCGCATTTCTGACCTCGGGATTTTCCCAGTTCAAATCAGGCTGACGGGCTGAAAAAATATGCATGAAATATTGCCCGGTCTGCTCATCCAGTTTCCAGGCTGAGCCACTGAAGATAGATTCCCAATTATTCGGCTCCCGCCCGTCCTCGCCATCACGCCAAATATACCAATCTCGCTTTGGATTGTTTTTAGATGACCGTGATTCAATAAACCAGGGATGCTCATCACTCGTATGGTTAATGACAAGGTCAAGGATAAGCTTCATCCCGCGCTTGTGCACTTCTTCCAAAAGCTCATTAAAATCCGCCATTGTTCCAAACTCGTCCATGATATCCTGGTAATCTGAAATATCATACCCATTGTCATCATTCGGCGACTTATACATTGGCGACAGCCAGATGACATCGATACCAAGCTCCTTTATATAATCGAGCTTTGCGGTTACGCCCTTCAAATCGCCAATCCCATCACCATTGCTATCCATAAAACTTCTGGGATACACTTGATAGCAAATACTTTCTTTCCACCACTTTTTATCCATCTTGCACCTCATAGTTAGCATATTCATTTTAATGCAAACGATTGCACAATTAAGCACAAAAACAGGATTGATAGAACAACCCATCACCTACATAGTAACATACTAATCTATTTTCCAAAACCAGTCTTAATAAAAAATAGGCTTTCCTTAACAAAAAGCGCAAGCGTTTATAAAAAGAAAAGCCCTATATTCAGATTTTCAGCCTATATCCCGCCCCCCAGACTGTTTCAATATACTGAGGCTTTGATGAATCCATTTCAATTTTTTCCCTGAGCTTCCTTATGTGGACTGTCACAGTCGAAATATCTCCAAAAGCATCAATACCCCATATATGCTCGAAAAGCTGCTCCTTACTAAAGACCCGATTAGGATTTTTCACAAAGAATACTAAAAGATCGTACTCTTTAGCTGTAAGGGTAATTTCCTGGCCTTCCCGGTATACTCTGTGGTCATCAATATCAATTGCCAAGGCCCCAAGCGAAATAACGCTCTTACGGGCAGTTTCCCTGCCAAGCAGCCGATCATAGCGTGACAAATGTGCCTTTACCCTCGCCACCATTTCTCCAGGAGAAAATGGCTTTACCATATAATCATCTGCGCCCAGCCCCAGGCCCCTAATTTTATCAACATCCTCTTTCCTTGCAGAAATCATCACAATAGGTGTATCCTTCACCTGGCGTATATGCCGGCAAATTTCGAATCCTCCCAGACCAGGGAGCATCAAATCCAGTATAAAACAATCAAACTCTTCTGATAGTGCCTTATCAAGCCCAGCTTTTCCATTTTCCTCTATATCAACACGGAAGCCCTCGGCCTCAAGATAGTCACGCTGCAGCTCAGCGATGTCCTGGTCATCTTCAATAATCAGTATATGCTTCATCTTATACCACCTATAGTTCTACAAGATTATTAATATTATTTATGGGTGTGGCTACTCAGAATACGGGGTCATTAGAGGCAACGCAATAATCATTGTGGTTCCTTCCCCTTCTATGCTTTCAACCCTGATTAATCCGTTATGCATTTCGACAATTTGTTTGGCAATGGTCAGCCCAAGCCCTGAACCGCCTGTCTTTTTATTTCGAGAATCCTCGGCCCTGTAAAAGGTATCAAATACACGAGGAAGGGATTCTTCCTGGATGCCGGGTCCGTTATCCTGAATTTTAACAACCGCAAATCCGTCTCTCTCTTTAAGCGAGATTTCTATCTTACCAGCTTCCTTGTCCATATACTTGGAGCTATTCTGAAAAATATTATTGAAGACCCTCATTAGTTTTTCGCGGTCAGCCTTGACAAGGACTGTCAGCTCCAATTCCATCTCCAGCAACAGCTGAATTCCCTTTTTACGGAGTTCAAGTTCTGCTACCTCTGCGATATCCTTTATATATCTGGTTAAATCCACTTTTTCAAAATGGAAAGGCACTTGATTCAAATCGAGCGTAGAGGTTAGAAACAGTTCATTTATCATTGCATCCATTTCATTTGCCCGCTTGTAGATTATATCTATATATTTAGTACGCTTTTCTTCGGTATTGGCAATCCCGTCCTTGATACCTTCAACATATCCCTTTATCGAACTGATAGGTGTTTTTAAATCATGGGAAATATTCGATAACAAAAGCTTCCGATCGTTTTCAAACTGAATCTGTCTGTCTATGGATTCCTTAAGCTTCTCCCTCATCTTTTCAAAGTCCTCTATAAGTTCACCGATTTCATCCTTGCGTTTCGTCTCAAGCTTAAAGTCAAGATTGCCAGCCATAATTTTCCCGGCCGCATCCTGAAGAAGTTTCATTGGATTGATAATGCCCCTTGAAACGATATATGACAAAAGCCCGTTTGTTAAAAGGAGAGCTAGTACACAAATGACCATGATAACCGGAAGATGCTTTAGCGCAAACTGTTCAAGGGAAGTTGCTTCTTCAACAATAAAGATGCTTCCTTCCCGGCCATCAGGCAACACATAGTCATGCTGCCGGAATTTGAATGGTTTTCCGTCGACCTCTACACTCTCATGGACCTGATTCACAAAACTTCCAAACGAAGGCAGCTTGTCTTCGATTGCTACTCCTTTAAACATCTCATCTGTATAAGTTAGCTTCCCATCAATGCGGATGATCAGTTCGTAATCGTATTTATTAAGGCGGGAATCCATCTCATTAAGATAAGTTTCCTGCTCCAGCTTATCAGGCTCAGCGGTTGTCATCAGTTTAAGCTCACCAAACAATTCGTCACGTCTGGCTATCCGTTCAAGCTCATTCACATAACTCGACAGCCTGCCCTCTTCACCATATACAAGCATAAGAGCTGATACAGCGATCAGGAAAAAGAGGATAGGCACAACCAACATGGCACCGAATGCAAGCATAAGCTTTTTCTGAATCGACATATCCTTCACAACTTTCTTTGGCCTTCCACCAAACATGCGGCCATTTAATAGAAATACTAATCACTATAACTATAATAGAAATAGGGCTATACGACACAGCCCCATTTCAACGAATTAATGTACTTTTTTCATTTCGAATTGCTTGATCTCTTTGCCTGTCAGATCGACCTTGTCAACTGTTGTAGTGCCAACTGACTTTACAGCGATATCCATGGTAATCTCAATTTTATGCTGGACGCCCAAGGCATCTTTGCCTTTAATTTTAAAAATGGCATCCTGCGACTTAATCAGACCTTCATCAGTGAGCTTAACTTTTACATACGCCTTTTCGATAGAAATTTCCTCTTCTAGCTTTGGAAGCTGGGAAGTGAAGCATTCACTTAAGAATGGATATTCAGCAGGCGTCAGTTCAATGTCACTGTGGGCTTTGAAGCCCATTTTTATGACCTGCTTGCCGATGGTATGAATAATGTTAGGGAAATCGTCTTTATTCATATCAATTATGATTGTATTGCCTTTTTGTTGAAATTCCCCCTGGACCGGCTGGGCTACCGCATCGATAATCAACTCTCCAAGCTTGAGCATTTCAGGGTCATGGAAAGTCTCGCCTTCCTTCTTGTTCATACTCGGATGTTCTACACCTTCAAGTATATAGTAAGCGCCGTCTTCAGGCTGAATGACCGGCCGGCCATTCTCAAGGAAACCATTCATTTTTAGTGTTTGGCTGCTGTTATTTACAGTAACAGTCCCGGCTGCCAAGTCGTTGTCCTTATCAAACTTCATGGTTGAATCGGTTGAAAGGAGAAGCTTGCCATTATCAGTAATTTTCATATCCATTTCCATCGTTGCATTGTCAATCGTGTGAATCTTTTTCATTGCTTCCTTGTAGGCATCGTAGCCTGCTGAACCCGCAAGGATTTTGTATGAACCCGCCCCGGCAAACAGAATTCCAAGAGATGCTGCGATTGCAATTGCTTTCTTGTTCATAAGTATTTCCTCCTAAATAGTTGGTTGATTTGTATTTTTCAGCTGCTAGAAATTGATTCCGCCAAAGTGGCTGTTTTGCACTTTTTCAGCCTCTTCAATGTTGAACAAAGGCACACAACGAAACCCTATGGAAAAATAAACCTACCACGTTTTCCATTCAAGCAACGGTAAAATGAGAAGCTGGCTTGCAAGTACAACAACCCCTCCTTTGGCTTTCGATAAATCAAGCATATCCAATAAACCTAAACTCCCTCTAAACGAATTCTTAAGAAAAGATTAATTCTTTGACACACCGTTATTTACAATTACACCTCGTATTAACTCCCCACACTCTGATTGCAGGTTATAAACCGGAACTCAACATTTATAGCCCCGAACCAAAAATAATAGTCCTTGATCAAAAGTTATAAATTGACACCGCTGCTTGCGGCGATTCTCCTGTACAAGATGCTGTCGTGAGTCCATACTGAAGGTAAGAAGAAGCAATTGAATACAATAAAAATTGGAGGGTTCCTATGGCAGTCAAAACAAAGAAAGTGAATTTTTCTATCCCGCTTACTAACGGCAAGGTCAGGGAGATTACAGGCGGTTTGGAGTTCAAGCTGAATACTGGACATGCGGCAGTTGTTCACCCTAGCATCAAGGGGAATGGATGGAGCGTTACGTTAAAAGATACGGGTCTGCTAATGATTAAGGATGCCGCTAATAAGGATGAAGCGATTGACCTTGCCTTGGAGGAAAGTGAAAAGCTAGGTAAAGAGTTCATTGCCAACCGGATAAAGCGATTCAAAAAAGAAGGGAAATAAGGAATACTAATACTCTATAATTTTGGGTTCATACGGGGAAACCACTAAAAGCACCCGCAATTCTTCTACTACTCATTCTTCCAAGCCTTCTAAAAGTAAGAAAAACAGTATGGTAAAGTAATGCGGTTGAAAGCGTGGCCGGTTATTTGGACAAGAATTATCGCAGGAACTGGTTGGAATCGCTGTGGGGAGCAAATCTGCACAATAAAGAAAAGGCATCGCCACATATATACGGTGGCGGTGCCTTTAATTGTTTATATTAATTTTCAGCAAGCTTCTTTCTAACCGGAGCTTTATCAAGTGGATCTTCCGCTTGTGTCGCTCTCTTAATAAAGAAGGCAAGTATCAGGGCAATTACGGAAATGAACGTTGCTACCAGGAACGAGAAATTAATTCCATCAAGCATCGCCTGTGCCATGATTTGCTGCTTCATTTGAGCTGCGACTTCTGCGGTAGGTTGTTCAGTCAATTTACTCATCGCCTCTTTGCCAAGCTCTTCAGCACTTGACTCTGTCCGGTTCGTCATAATGGTGACCAGCAATGCTGTTCCTATAGCACCAGCAACCTGGTTCATCGTGTTGTTCATTGCGGTCCCATGCGGATAAAACCTCGGCGGCAGCTGGTTCAGCCCATTTGTCGATACCGGCATGAAGACCATTGACATCCCCAGGCTCCTTATCGAATACAACACAATCAGATGAGTATAAGATGTTTCAAGGGTAAGCGTTGCGAAATCATATGTCGTAATTGTAATTATGAATAAACCAACAATGGCAAGAACCTTTCCTCCAAACTTATCAAACAGCCGTCCAGTAATAGGCGACATGAAGGCCATGATAAGGGCTCCCGGAAGCATCAACAGCCCAGCGTCCATCGGCGTGATTCCACGCAGGTTTTGGGTATAGATGGGCAGAAGTATCATCCCCGAAAACAATGCCATATTTACGGTCATTGAGATGACAGAAGCCAAGGCAAAGGCAGGAAATTGGTAAACACGGAAGTTCAGCATCGGATTATCCTGTTTCAGCTGGCGCCAGATGAATATCATCAAGGAGGCGACACCGATAATAATTGTTCCGTATACTAAAGGACTATCCCAGCCTTTGTTACCCGCCGAGCTAAAACCATATAAGATACCGCCAAAACCAATACTTGATTGAGTGAGTGAAACGAAATCAAGCCGGTCATTGGACTTTTCTTTCTTATCTTTTAAAAGGAAGAATCCAATGATTAGGATGGCAGCTGCTATTGGCGTGATGAAATGGAATAGCATTCTCCAATCATAGTGTTCTACAATCCAACCAGACAGGGTCGGCCCGATTGCAGGGGCAAACATCAAAATCAAACCAAACACACCCATCGCTGTACCCCGTTTTTCAATTGGGAAGCTGACGAGCATAACATTCATTAATAGCGGCATCAAGATTGCCGAACCCGAAGCCTGCAACATCCTGCCTGTAAGGAGAACAGGGAAAATGTGCGCAGTTCCAGCTATTATTGTACCCACTGTAAAAATCCCCAAAGCAGCCAGGAATAATTGCCTTACGGAGTATTTTTGGATAAGAAAAGCTGTTGTTGGAATCAATATTCCGTTAACAAGCATAAAACCTGTTGTCAGCCATTGTACGGTAGCTGGTTCTATTTTCAAATCCGCCATAATGGACGGAAGTGCGATATTCAATAATGTATTATTTAAAAATGCGATAAACGCCCCGATCATCAAAACCGCGATAATGCCATAAGGGGGTCTCCCACTGTTGTTTACTGACTTTTGATCCATCTGTTCCTCCTGTATACTTTCAGTTCATATTTTATCCCACTCTTAACGGGCAGTAAGATTCCCCACATCAACATTCAGAGGATACAAAGAATGTTAGTGGGGAAGCAACTGCCCGTATATGTTCGATTGGTGAACTAATATTTTTCTTGGGGCTTTAGTCCTAAGAAAAATCAATCGTGCGTTAGCGCGACTAGCCATCCGTAGGGTAAGGACACCCCACGGATGGAAGGTTCACTTTATATCCAAATTCCACATGCACTCTATCATATACCATGAGTCCAAAAAATTCAATCAGTAAATTTCCATGTTTTTCGGGGGTTTGAATAATCTTATAAAATAGTTTAGTATTGTTTTTGTACCGCAAGTACAAGTAATCCATAAGGTGATGAAATGAACGATAGGAAGCAGCATGTTATAAAAAGCGCTCATAAATTATTTGTGGAAAAAGGATTTCAGGCTACGTCCATACAGGACATTCTTGAATATAGCTGCATTTCAAAAGGAACATTTTACAATTACTTTTCCTCAAAAAATGAGTTATTAATCGCCCTTATAAAATCAATCCGCAAGAAATTGGAATTCGACCTAGATGAGCTGCAGTTCGGCCATGAACGATCTGATATTGAAGTCTTTACTAAACAAATAGAATTACATCTCAAAGCAAATCGTACAAATAAATTGCTTTCTCTTTATGATGAAGTTATGTTTTCAAATGATCCGGAACTAAAAAGGTATTTGAAAGAAAATCATCTACAAAATTTGAGATGGCTGTACCATCGGTTCATTGATATTTTCGGTGAAGAGAGAAAGCCATACCTTCTGGATTGCTCACTCATGTTTATGGGGATTCTCCAGCAAAGCTTAAAATTCAACTCACTGGCAAACTCTAGTATATCAATTCATGAAATTGTCCGATTCAGTGTTGATCGAATTGTAAAAATAGTCGATGAAGTTTCTTTATCAAATGACAGACTGCTGGATCCATCCTTCCTCGAGAAATTATTCCCTAAGGATAAAGGAACAGACCAGGTTTTATGTATGAAACTGCGAAAGATGATTTCAGCCATTAAAAAAAATTACCGCCTTCAGGAGCAGGACAAAACGTATGAACTTTTAAATTTCATCGAAGAAGAAATCGTGAATGCAAAGGCACCGCGTGTGTTCGTTATTGAAAGTGCTATTGGTACATTAAAATCCGAAAGAACGATTGATATGGATCGTATTACTGAATTAGAGCAGTTTGCAAAGGCTGTCTTAGAAACCAAATAACCTTTATACACCTCAAAGCTTCCGCTGCTACGGAAGCTTTTTTAATTCCTGGCCCGTTCTTGACTCATATTTCTTTTCCAAACATACATACTAACCTTATGATTCCATTTTTTCCTACAGGTTGGTGGCATAGGTGTTTAAAAGGAAAAACAGCTCGACTGCGAAAACGAACCGTGATACTCCCGTTCAAATAAAGGATCTTCTGGCCAATGCCGGGGAGTCAAGTGATTTTTCAAGTATTAGTCCATTCGAGGATAAAAAAATTTCTCTTCATTACTATTCGACTTTAATTGATGAAAAAAAGCTTTACGAGCTGGTCCTTCAGAATCTCCAAGACAAAATCAAAAATATACAGGTAATTTCAGATATCGTGAACATTATTCCTGTTGATGGTGTAAAGATAACCGAAGATCCAAAGGAAGTGGAAGAGAAGCTGCATAAAGGCTATGCCATACTCCTGTTTAAAAATGATATCCGGCATTGTGCTCTAATCAATATCGAAAATTGGTCTCAGGGTGTGCGGAAAACGAACGATACTAATAGTGAATACAGTGTTGTTGGCCCTAAATTAGGATTTATTGAGGATATTAAGGCAAACATGCACTTATTGAGGCGCGAGCTTTTGACTTCAGACTTGGTCTTCGAAGAAATCAAAGTGGGGACTAAATTGAAAACCAACACCTCGATCGTTTATATGAAAGGTATAACAAATCCCGAGTATATCCATACTGTCAGGCAGCGCCTCAAGGATGTCGATTTTGACGGCAGGGTTGATTCAACTGTCATCGAGCAGCTTATTTCCGATAATAATTATACCCCTTTCCCATTATTCATTGTGACAGAAAGGGTTGATAGAGCCGTTTCTTCCCTGCTAAACGGTCAATTGGTTATCCTGACTGAAGGATCTTGTTATGCAATCATTGGCCCTTCAACTTTGATGGACTTTTTCTCCGCCGCGGAGGACTATTATTTATCCTGGATTCAAGGAACTTTTTTTCGATTAATTCGTTTTTTCGGTGTAGGTTTTTCAATATTAGCAACGCCCATGTACGTTGCTATTCTTACATATCATTACGAAGTTATTCCCAGTGACCTGCTTGGCCCAATTATTTTTTCACGGGCAAATGTACCCTTCCCGCCTTTTTTGGAGGTTTTGTTTTTGGAAATAACGATTGAGCTGCTCCGCGAAGCTGGAGCTAGGCTGCCAAACAAAATTGGCCAGACACTTGGAATCGTCGGAGGTATTGTAATAGGGCAAGCAACAGTAGAAGCTGCATTAACGAGCAACATTCTATTAATCATTGTCGCACTAGCCGCATTATCATCGTTCACAACACCCATTTACAAAATGTCCAACACCGTCCGGCTGTTGAGATTTCCGCTTATTTTTTTGGCTGCAATCTGGGGTGGTTATGGTTTGGCAGTTGCCATCGTACTCTTGCTCGGACATCTTATGAAACTAAAGTCAATCGGGAATCCTTATATGGTCCCTCTCTTTCCGTTTCGTGTAAATGATATAGGCTCCGGGCTTTCAAGGCTTCCTTATTCACTTTCTAGTAAGAGGCCTGGATTATTTAGGCCCTTGCAAAAAAAGCGGTATAAAGTATCCGAAAATAATGACCCTCAGAAAGACCTTGATACTGAATAGAGGTGAAATAATGTATCGCCCTTTGTTATTTTTGATCACCATCATCCTGATCCTTATTCCCGGATGTGAACGAACCAAGATTATTGACAGATTGAGCATTGTTCATACTCTTGGGTATGACATCCAAAAAGACGGGACATTAGGTGCAACTGTTCTGTATCCCGATTACACAAAAGGGAAAAATAAACAAGCTTTGGAAATCAGGAATGTCGAAGGAGCAAATTCCAGCGAAATGCTTGCCCATACAAATCAGCAAACCAAATTTCCCATTGAACTTTCGAAGACAATTGTCATTGTATTTGGCGAGGATTTTGGGAAGGAAGGAGTAGGGCATATCATTCGGACCGTCTTCAACAATCCAACGATAGGTACCAGTGTTCAGACAGCTGTCGTAAAACCAAATGCAAAGGAGTTCCTAAAAAAGGTTAAGGAAAACGGGACATTGGCAGTAGCGGAAACCATTACCCAAAACTATACAACGTTGTCAATGCCTCGGACAGATCTTCATATTTTTTTAAACAATTATTTTGGAGCTGGCAGGGATCCTTATATGCCCGTCCTTTCTCAAGGTACAGAAAATAGTGTCCGTATTGAAGGGCTAGCCGTTTTTAAGGATGATAAGTTAAAGCTTGAATTAAAGGAAAACCAATACGAAATTCTTGCCCTCCTTGATCCCTTTGAACACCAGGTTTTATTTGAAATACCGATAAAGAAAAATGAAAAGAAGGGGGAGATAGGCGTACGCGAAATAAGGAGTAAACCAACCTGGAAAGTCACTGCTAATGATTCAATTAAGGTAAATCTAGATCTAAATGTCAAAATTCGAGAATTTCCTGGCTGGATCCAACTGAATCAAAAGAGTGATATAGATCTGATAAAGTCAGCAATTGAGAAAGAGTTAAAAAGTGAAATTTTAGAACTGATCCAGTTGTTAAAAAAGAACGGGGTAGATCCAATTGGACTTGGGGATTTGATCAGGTCACATGACGAAGCATGGAATGAAGATGATTTCTATAAGAATGAATATAAACACCTAAAGGTCGAGCCTGATATAACAGTAACAATTATTCAGGCTGGTATTCGAAGATAATGAATCGGGGTAATAAATATGGATCGGACTGTTCAAGAAAAAAATAAACTTTCCCCGTTTTTTTTGTTTTTCCTTTTTCCCGCCTCCCAAATTGGAATAGGGACCTTAAACTTTCAAACCAGAATCGCAAAAGGAGCAGGCCATGATGCCTGGCTTTCACTGCTAGTTGTCGGATTAAGCTTAAACATATTGTTTTTGATGGTGATGAGCATCTTAAAAAGTTCTCCGTCTGGTGATTTAATGGGATTCCACAAAAAGACTTTCGGAAAATACATTGGAAATTCCCTTAATATGATCCTTGTTTGTTACTTTGGCTTAATCAGCTTCAGCCTACTCTATGGATATATCGATATTTTACAGACGTGGGCGTTTGACATGATTCCACTTTGGGAATTAACATTTGCTATCTGTATCGTTGTCTACTATATTGTATCGGGAGGATTCAGGGTAGTTACAGGAATAGCCTTTTGGGGAGTTGTCATACCCATATTTCTTATTTTCCCTTTCATTCTCTTGTACCCTTATCTTGAACTTCGTAATATGATGCCTATTTTCTCACATAGCATAAAAGACTATTTCGTTTCCGGCAGGGAAAGCATTTATCTTTTTATTGGCTTTGAGAATATCCTTATCTACTTTCCGTTTATAAAGAACCATGGACAATCCAAAAAGTGGGGGCATTTGGGTCTCTTCTCTACAACATTGCTTTATCTAAGCCTTTGTATCCTGACTTTTTTATACTATACACAGGGAAAGCTTGCCCATACACTATGGCCGACACTGGCCATGATTAAATTAATTCGTTTTTCTGTATTGGAGAGCTACGAATTTGTTTTTATCTTCACCTTCTTCCTTGTCATCACATCTATTATTTCCATTTCCCTATGGTCGTGTACAAGGATTCTAAAAGTAACATACGGCTTTAAACCTACCCGTGCTCTTTTAGGATTTTTGATTGCCTTTTTCATTTTAAATCTGGCTTTAGAAGATATAGAATATGGAGAAAAGCTATCAAGAATCACAGCTTATTCAGGAATAGCCTTTCTATACGGCTATATCCCCTTCCTCTTCCTCGTCAGCATCATAAAAAGGAAAATGGAGAAAAAGAATAGTAAGGAACAACTGTGATATAAGAAAGCCGGGCTATCCATATAAGGATGCCCGGCTTTCTTGTCTACGTCTAGCTTCAGCGCCACAAATCGCTTGCGCTTTTGATATTTATTTTTTCTTGGTCAGCCTGCCTAGAAGGAATGCTCCAGCTGCCAGTCCAATCATTGTGTTAGTTTTCTTGTTGAATACTTGTTTTGCGACAAGGTTCAGGTTCTGAGGCCTTTCTGCAAGGCGGCGCATGAAGTAGCCATACCAGTCTTTTCCGAATGGAACATACGTACAGAAGTTATAGCCTTCTTTCGCAAGCTCGTATTGAAGTTCTTTCCTGAAACCATATAGCATTTGGAATTCAAACTGGCTGTTTGGGATATTATGCTCCTTCACAAACAGTTTTACATGGTTAATGATGTTATGGTCATGCGTAGCAATTGAAGTAAATTTGCCATTCAGCAAATGCCACTCAATGATTTTCCGGTAGTTTGCATCAATATCCTTCTTATCCTGGAAAGCAATTTCAGCAGGCTCTTTATAAGCTCCTTTTACAAGGCGGATACGCATGTTCCGATAATTTTGAACTTGCTCTAGTGCGTTATGAAAATAAGCCTGAATGACCGTGCCAACGTTCTCATAATCCTCATAAAGGCGGTCAACAAGAAGAAAAGTCTTTTCCAGGTGGCTTGAATCTTCCATGTCAATATTCACAAAGATGTCGTACTCTGATGCTTTCGCAACGATTTCCCTTACGTTAGCAAGACAGAAGTCAAAATCGATATCGAGGCCAACCTGAGTCGGCTTGATAGATAGATGAGCTGATAATTTGTGTTCATGAATGGCATTAACAACCTTGAGGATTTGTTCCTTTGCTTCAGTTGCTTCTGATTCTTTGTAGACGAATTCCCCTAAGTTATCAACAGTAGCGGAAATGCCGTGCCTGTTCAATTCTTTTATACTTTCAATTGTTTCTTCAACGTTTGTCCCGGCAACAACACTTTGTGCACCTAACTTAAGGCCGTAATTTTTTGCAGCAGTATTCAGCATTTGGTTTTTGGATAGGCCAATGAAAAGATCTCTTAACATCCCAATTGCTCCTTGTTATGTATTTTCTTTTATTATATCATGGCTGTCGAAAAAACTATTAATTTATCTATTAAAATATTTTTCCACTATAACATTAGTAAAAAATAGCAAATCTTTAAAAGGAGCAGGGTTTTATAGAATCATAGTTACATAGTTCCTTGAAGAGGGAAAAAGATATGGAGTGTAAAACACCACACTAATTTCGGCTTCAGGCAGCGCTTCAATCAACTCTTGCAAGAAAAAAACCGCCGTCCCTCGAGGGAACAGCGGTCATTCGTGAAGATATTTATTCTTTTTCAAACTCAATGGTGCTTCTAATGGTATTAATAGGCCGGACCATTTTTTCAATTTGCTCGCGTTTCGGTTCCAAAAATGGCGGCAGTGACAGTTTTTCTCCTAGTGTTTCGTACGGCTCATCCCCCATGAATCCTGGTCCATCTGTCGCAAACTCAAATAAGATACCTGGTGCTACTCGTACATAAAGGGAACCGAAGAAGAAGCGGTCAACAAATCCAGACGTTTGAAAACCAAAGCTTTCCATCCTCTTGATCCAATAATCAAGCACTTCCCGGTTCTCAACCCTGAATGCGGCATGGTGGACAGTACCGAAACCCTGCCTTCCCTGTGGAAGAAGTGTATTAGGCTCAACAATGACTCCAGCACCATTCCCGCCTTCACCGACTTCGAACAAATAGAGGGAACCTTCATGGGCAACTTCTTTGTAATCCATGACCTTTTCAAGAACTTGTCTGAAGTAATCAAAATGTGCCGTCCTAACATGAATCGGCCCAAGCCCGACAATCGCATACTCCAATGGAATCGGCCCTTTTTTCCACGGAATTCCAGGGGCTACTCCATCAAGATGTTCATCAGAAATCAGTTGATATTGCTGATCATCAAAATCAACAAATGACAGTGTCTTTCTGCCAAACTGTTCCTTTATCCCTTTGTGGCTGACTTGCAAACGGTCGAAGCGCTCTACCCAATAACTTAATGCAGCATCACTTGGAACACGGAATGATGTTTTGAAAATTTCATCTGTCCCATGTGTGCCTTTAGGGATACCCGGGAAATCAAAAAAGGTCATATCTGTTCCGGCACTTCCCTCATCATCAGCGAAGAACAAGTGATAGGTCTGGATATCATCCTGGTTCACCGTCTTCTTGACGAGCCTCATCCCAAGTACATAAGTGAAGAATTCATAATTTTTTTCAGCACTGCTCGTAATAGCCGTAACATGGTGCATACCTTTTAATCCGTTCATGTTTTTTCCTCCGTAAGAATGGTTATTTATCTTTAGTTGATTTATCTCTACTTCGAGATAAATATATCACGAACAATAAACTAAGTCAACCACCGGACCTTTTTAATGAGTTCCGGTGGTCTCCAATGCTTGTTTCTGTCTCTCTTTCGTGACTGCAATCGCGTTAATCAATGTATTGGCCTGCTTAATCATATTGCCTTTCCCTTGAACATGGAGATACATAATCCTTGGCTTTTCATACATCCAATGGTTATGGATAGCGGAAATCTCAAGGCCGCCCTCCCTTAACTCATCAATAACAGGATTTACTTCTTCTTGGAGCAGTGCCATTTCACCGATGACCAAAGTTTCTTTATCATTCAATTTCTCAAATGCAAAATGAAAAGCTAGGCCCAACGTTTCAGGTGAAACCATTTCCCCCATATGAGTTGCTTCAATACTATTTCGAGTGATTTCCAGACTGCAAACATTTTTCTCTGCTTTAACCTTCGTCTTGAAGATCTGTTCTAATGCTTTGCACTCTGGATTTTGTTTACCCGCATTGACTTCATTTCCGTTCATGATTAACACTGCAACTATACCAAATAAGATAAATGTTTTTTTCATCCGGGACACCTCCACCCTTATCGTTCCCTCCGAGGCGCCATTTATAAGCTACATCAATCCTTTAGAGGAAACCAGCCGGGTGTGTTGACAATTGCCTGCCATAACGGATTTGGGACTACAAGTTTTTCCTGGTCATTTCTTGTAAGTGTTACACGAATCTCTTCTTCGTGACCTGATTTTACCTTCTCCACCCATTTGGGTTCAACAATCAATTCACGGCCAAGTGCGATCAATGGAACTCCGCCAGCCATTGCCTTCTTAACGTCATCGGGAGAATAAAGCGACCCTACTCCAATGACCGGAATCTTATCTCCTACGCGGTCATGTATGAGGACAACCCGGGAACGGGAATCTGACTTGTCCCTCAGCGAACCTTTCCAAAAATCTTGAGTCGAAACGTGGAGGTAATCCAAGCCCTGTTCCGATAAAACATCAGCCAACGTTAAAGTATCTTCCATTGTAATTCCTGGTTGCTCGATTTCTTCGGGGGAGAGCCTGTAGCCAACAATAAACGGGTCTATGGCATATTTTTTTGCAGTTTGCTTTACTGAGTCAATTACCGCTAACGGAAATGCCATCCGCTTCTCCAGGGATCCTCCCCACTCGTCTTCACGGCGGTTGGAATGAGGAGAGAAAAACTGCTGGATAAGATACGTATTGGCACCATGTATTTCAACTCCGTCAAAACCTGCCTCAATTGCCCTTCTAGTCGCCTCCCCAAAGGCGTTAATGATGGACTTGACCTCTTCCCCTGTTAGTTCGCGGGGAGTCTTCGCACCAGGGCGCGCCGCTGCGACAGCACTCGCACTAACCGGCTGGCCGTCCTCAAGCAATTCTGGAGGTGACATCCTTCCGGCATGAAAAATTTGCAAAATCGCTTTTGCACCTTCTCCTTTAATAGTTTCCGCAAGCCTCCTCAAGCTAGAAATCTGTTCATCTGAATAAGCACTTATCTGGTCCTTGAATCCCTGGCCATCCCTGGTAACATTTGCGCAAGCTGTAATAACAGCACCTACTCCGCCAGACCGCTCCCGATAATAAGCCAATTCATCATCAGTAACCATACCATCTGCACCAGAAGACCAATTTGTCATAGGCGCCATTAAAATCCTATTCTTTAGCTTTACACCTGATGGCAGCGCTATTTCTTCTAACATTGCTTTATATTCCTCTTTCATGATGTAATCCTCCATTCCCCACTGCATTTTTCCTACAAAGTTCCTAGTTCCCTATATAAATTCAACACAAACAACATGATTAGCTTTGGCCCATGCACCGGTTTTATTCCTGGCAATAAACAAACTAGTTAACATTTGCATGCACATTAAAAAGTCATCAAAGGATTTCCCCATGATGACTTTGCTAAACATCGACTTAGTCAGGAATCACAATTGGATTGACATCATTGCCGCCCTTGTCGCTGCCGTTATAATATTGAGGAACCTTTCCTTGCAAAAATAAATCACCTATCTTAACGGAGTTGGTTACCTTAACCTCTCTTTCAATGAGCGGAATTATGACACTCATTTGTACCTCTGTCTTCACATATAACTCAAGAAACGTATTATTGATGCCTATTTCTGAATACTTCGTTTCAATATTTGCTGTTACATCGCCGAGAATTTCAAAACGGACCGGCACCTTTGGACCTAAGTTTGAAAAGAGGGTATTGTTAGTTGCCATTCCTAAAGGTATTTCATAAATAATCCCATCTTTTCCATTTGATTCAGATATATCTGCTTCCTGAAAAGCCGCTTCAAGCTCGGCAATATCTCCTGATTCCAGTAAATTAAGATAGTTCTGGACCCGGGTTGTTGCTTCGGAAATGACATGGTTGTAAACTCTCGGATTAAAGCTGTAGCCAATTTCATTTCCATTATTATGAACTATGATTAATTGGTCAATCTCGATATTCTCAGATACATTTTGGGAAATTGCATTGTTTACTGCCTGGGATGCGATTTCCCTTGCTTTTGTTTCAGCAATTTTTATAAGGCTGGGCTCAATGTGTTTATTGATTAAACTTAAGCTTTGAAAAGTAACGAGTACAAAGGTAGTAAACGTAATGAGCACTACATATCGAAGGGGCAGCGGACCCCGCCTCCTCATTCTCCTCAAATGGGATACCTCCCCGCAAAATCGTCTACTACTTGTATATGCGCAACCGGCTCCCTATAGACGAACAATAGAGGGAAGTGCCCTATAGTTAAAGGATTTGAATTGCATGCATTCCACAAAAAAACACCAGGGACCCTGTGACCGGTCCCTGGTATTAGTTTATTGAATATTGCTTGCACTTTTCATAAAACCTCGTCTTGCCTATATTAAGGAGCTTCGCCGCCTCGACCCGATTTCCGTCTGTTAGCGCAAGCGCTGATAGAATGGCCTGTTTTTCCGCCTCCGCTATCGTTTCTTTAAGGGGCTTTACAGGTCCGGCCTTTGGTTCAGGCGAAACAGGAATTAAATCCGGGGTTACAAATTCCTGGTCCCTTAAATATAGTGGAAGGTGGACAGGCTCAATCACATTACCGTCAAGTACATTAATGGATCGTTCCAATACATTCTCAAGCTCACGAATATTTCCCGGCCAGGAATGCTGCTCGAGTATGCGAAGTACTTCAGGAGAAATTAAGATTCCCTTCCGATGGAATTTCTTTTCCAGCTTGTTAACAAGCCCCTCAGAGAGAACTTTAATATCTTCTTTTCGTTTCCGTAACGGAGGAATCTCTATTTTAATAACATTTAAACGATAGTAGAGATCCTGGCGAAACTTCCCTTCCTCGACCATTTTTTCAAGGTCGCGATGAGTCGCGGTTATTATCCTCACATCGACGGGAATTGTCTTTTGACTGCCTACAGGCTGGATTTCCTGTTCTTGCAGGACACGGAGCAGTTTACTCTGCATGGCAAGCGGCATGTCACCAATTTCATCCAAAAATATCGTCCCTTTGTTGGCAAGCTGGAAAAGACCTTTCTTGCCACCCTTTTTGGCGCCAGTAAATGCGCCATCCGCATAGCCAAATAATTCCGATTCAAGAAGATGCTCAGGAATGCTCGCGCAGTTAATTGGTACAAACGAAAAAGCAGATCTCATGCTGTTATCATGGATGGAATGCGCAAACAGCTCTTTACCTGTACCCGATTCTCCTAATAGGAGAACTGCGGAGTTGCTGGCGGAAATCCTCCAGGCAAGTTTTTTCACCTCCATAAAGGACGGGCTTGTCCCAATGAGGTCACTAAATTCATACTTGCTGGTCAATTCCTTCTCGACTTTCTTTTTATAATATTTTAATTCATCCACAAGATGTTGTATCTTTGTTTTATAGGTATGGAGTTCCTCTGGATTTCGGAACATAACTGTCCCCACTGCCCCGACCAATTGACCATCCACAATTAGAGGGAATCGGTTTGCAATCATCTCGGTCCCCTTTATTTTATGGACCGCCGCAATTTCTGCCTGCCCTGTTGCTGAAACAATATGCATTCTTGTATTTTCAATAACTTCTGTGACAGGACGTTTAATTGCCTTTTCAACAGTGGTCCCCAGAAACTCACAATAGGCGTCATTAATAAAAATAATGATTCCATCACGATCCGTTACGACGATTCTCTCTGCTGAAAGGTTGATAATTTCCTCCAGCCAATCCGCAGGAATATCATCTATCCGTATACTCAACAGTTTCCCCCCTCGTTTAAAATCATTATATTTATGATTATATCAAGTTAAAAAGGTTTTGTGGCTCAAAATGCGTTTTTTGTTAGAAAACTGGAATTGTAGGGCTTTATGTCTTGGCGCTTAAACTGAAAAACAACAAGAAAATAGGTTAAGAACAGAGGGAAACAGACACCAAAAATTGTAGAAATTCAGTTCTTATCAAAAATAATCTATAAACATAAAAAGCTGTCCCAAAAAAGTCGTCAATCAACGACCTTTTGGGACAGCCTCTTCTTGTATACTGTTTATGACTCAATAATACAAAGTAACTCTCTTTAAAGATTTATTGTGCGGTATAGCCGCCATCAAGAATGACAGCCTGGCCAGTAATGCCTCGGCCCTTTTCACTTGCAAGGAAGACTGCATAATCAGCAATCTCAGATACATCGAGCAGCCTCTTTTGAGGTACTAGCGGGTAAATAACTTCCTCAAGGACACTTTCAAGAGGTACATTTCTTGTTTTTGCAAGATCGTTCAATTGGCCGCGCACAAGCGGAGTGTCAACATATCCTGGGCAAAGGGAGTTAACAGTGATTCCATCTGCAGCGCCTTCAAGGGCAGCTACTTTGGTCAAACCGATAACGCCATGCTTTGCACTGTTATAAGCGGCTTTTCCAGCAAAACCAATTACTCCATTAATTGAAGCCATATTGATAATCCGGCCAAATTTTTGCTTCTTCATCACTGGGAATACAGTCTTGATGCCAATGAATGGAGCAGTAAGCATTACTTTAACGAGAAATTCAAACCTGTCAGTTGGGAATTCTTCAATTGGTGATACATATTGAAGACCTGCATTGTTTACAAGCACATCAATTCTTCCAAATTCCTCAATCGCCGAATTAAGAGCATTCTTATACGCTTCCTCATTTGTTACATCACATGGAGCAGAAAGTGCTTCATATCCTTCCTCTCTTAGCTGTGCAACAACCTGTTCGCTTTTTTCCACGTTCAAGTCCGAAATGACAACCTTTGCTCCTTCTTTTGCGAAAGTGGTTGCAATTTCAAGTCCAATCCCACTGGCAGAACCTGTTATAAATGCTACTTTTCCTTCCAATTGTTTCATGGTGAAGCCTCCCTTAATAAATTAGCTCAAAGCCTATTTCTGAAATACACACCGGAGGGAGGTTACCCCCTCCTTGGTGTGTATGAGTTAAACTAGTCCAGTCAATGTGTAAAGTGTAATGATGACAAATACTGCCAATGTCTTGATAACTGTGATAGCAAAAATATCCTTGTAGGACTGTTTATGTGTCAAGCCAGTAACAGCGAGCAACGTGATGACAGCACCGTTGTGCGGTAATGTATCCATACCGCCGGACGCCATCGCAACTACACGGTGCATAACTTCAGGGCTGATGTTTGCAGCAGCTATCGCAGCATTATAGGTATCAGCCATCGCACCAAGTGCAATACTCATACCGCCGGATGCAGAACCTGTCACACCCGCAAGAACAGTAGTAGTTACTGCACCATTTACAAGTGGGTTAGTAAATGTCGAACCAATTGCATCACTGATCTGTGCGAAGCCAGGAAGAATCGCAATAACACCGCCGAAGCCATACTCAGCACCAGTGTTCATAACAGCCAGCAATGAACCGGCGATTGCAGCATTCAGGCCTTCCTTAAATCCGAACTTAACCTTTTTGAAGTTATAAGCAAGGCTGGCAATGATACCAATACTAAGTGCCATCATGATGGACCAGATGGACATAGTGGCTGCAACATCAACCTTGTATGCATCAAGGCCGATTGCGGAAAAATCAAAACCGTTCGGATACCATTTAGGAATGTACGTAATGAACACTTTGTTTGCTACAGCAACCAGAATAAGTGGAACGAACGCAAGGATTTGTCTTGAGCGGGATTGCTCAAGATTCATCTCAGCAACAGGTTCTTCCTTCTTAGCTGCTTCTGCCGCAGCAGCATTTTCTTTTCCAAAACCAAAGTAGCCTTCACCGGCAGCCTGAGCTGTTTTCCTTCTCCATTCGAGATAGAATAGGCCAGAAGCAAGGACAACAAGCCCACCAATAATACCAAGGGTTGGTGCTGCATAAATGTCAGTACCGAAGAAGGTCGTTGGAATAACGTTTTGGATTTGCGGTGTACCCGGAAATGCATCCATTGTGAATGTAAATGCACCGAGTGCGATAGTACCAGGAATCAATCGTTTCGGAATATCAGCCTGTTTGAAGATTTGTGCAGCAAATGGATAAATGGCAAATACAGCTACAAATAGGCTGACTCCGCTGTAAGTCAAGATTGCACCTAATAAAACGATAGTTAAAATTGCACGTTTTGCTCCGAGCCAGCTGACGATAGTCTTTGCAATCGATTCAGCGATACCGGACATTTCAACTACTTTACCGAAAATTGCCCCCAGCAAGAAGACGGCAAAATAGTTTTTAATAAAGCCGACCATCTTTTCCATGAAGACACCGGAGAAGAATGGAAGCACATTGGCTGGTTCGATGAGCACAACAGCCAATAGGGCAGCGATCGGTGCGAACAGGATGACCGAGAAGCCCCTGTAAGCCATGAACATCAAAAGGCTTAACGAAAATAAAATAATAATTAAATCCATGTATATCCCCCTTAAAGTTTATGCAAGCCAATCCCTTCCCTTGGCAGCGTTTCCAAGAATGACTCACATCTATCAATAATGCAAGTTTCGTGCCAATAATGGCAGAAAAATAACATTTTTTATTTTTTATAGTTTAGGCACGTCCCTCGACTTCTAATAAATTAATTTACCAAGCTATTATGTTTTTTCCAACAACTCACAAACTATTTTTTCCGGAATTCCGGAAAACCGGAAGCGCTTTCAGTTCGGAATCCCGGAATTTTTTAAAAAATTTTAATTTTCCATTTCTACAACAGTTGCAATACCCTGTCCTCCGCCAATGCACAATGTTGCCAACCCATAACGAGAGTTTCTGCGTTTCATTTCATGCAAAAGAGTAACAAGAACGCGTGCACCACTAGCCCCAATTGGATGGCCTAGGGCAATTGCTCCACCATTTACATTCAGCTTTTCGTTAGAAAATTCGAGTTCCCTGCCTACGCTCAGAGCCTGGGCCGCAAAAGCTTCATTTGCTTCAATTAGGTCAATATCATTCATGCTCAAACCAGCAAACTGTAGAGCTTTTTTTGTAGCAGGAACTGGTCCGATTCCCATGATGGAAGGGTCTACACCAGCTGTCCCATTGCCCCTGATAATAGCCATTGGAGTGATGCCTAGTTCTTCAGCTTTCTCCCTGCTCATCAAGACTAGAGCAGCGGCTCCATCATTGATTCCGGATGCATTTGCTGCTGTCACTGTCCCATCTTTCTTGAATGCAGGCTTTAACTTCGAGAGCCCTTCAGCTGTTACGCCTGCACGAGGGAATTCATCTGTTTCAAAACGGATTGGATCACCTTTACGCTGCGGGATTTCAACAGCAACGATTTCATCCTTAAATCTGCCCTCATTAATTGCGGCTTCCGCCTTCTGCTGGCTCCATGCGGCAAACTCATCCTGTTCTTCCCTGGTCAAACTGTACTTTTCAGCAAGGTTCTCGGCTGTAATACCCATATGGTAGTTGTTCATTGCACATTGCAGGCCATCAGCAATCATGCTGTCGATTACTTTGCCATCACCCATTCTGTATCCAGTACGTCCTTTTGGAAGCAGATAAGGGGCAAGGCTCATATTCTCCATGCCTCCAGCGACAACGATTTCAGCTGCTCCAGTTTGGATTGCCTGGGTTCCCAAATGAACAGCCTTAAGTCCTGAACCACACAATTTGTTGATTGCCATTGATGAGACTTCGATAGGAAGGCCGGCTTTTAGAGCTGCCTGGCGAGCGGGCCCTTGCCCAAGCCCTGCCTGGAGTACGTTGCCCATGATCACTTCATCAACCTGGTCGCCAGGAATTCCAGCCCGGTTTAGAGCTTCTTTTATTACAATTGCTCCAAGTTCCGTTGCTGGTGTATTACTGAGTGTTCCGCCAAAAGTGCCAATTGCTGTCCTCACAGCACTTACTATTACTACATCACGCATGTTAAACTTCCCCCAAACTTATAATCTATCAGTCTCAGCCTGTACTAATAGGCTGAGACCGGTATTCTATTATATTATTATTTTGCAAGGTCCGGGCTCACCATGTATGAAGCCTCTGTTTTTTCTTCTACCATTTCCAGAGTTGCCCCATTTTGAAGCTCCTCAAGAATAAGGCCGGAATCTGTTACCCTGAATACAGCTAGCTCTGTGACAATCAGGTCAACAACACCCACGCCTGTCAGTGGCAGGCGGCATTCCTTCAAGATTTTTGGAGAGCCATTTTTCGCAACATGCTCCATAGCAACAATGACTTTTTTAGCACCTGTTACTAGGTCCATTGCTCCGCCCATTCCAGGAACCATTTTTCCAGGAACCATCCAGTTAGCAAGGTTCCCCTTCTCATCAACTTCAAGGCCGCCAAGGACTGTAACATCCACGTGTCCGCCGCGGATTAATTCAAATGAGAATAAGCTGTCAAAGAATGCTCCCCCCGGAAGAATTCCTGAAGGCTGGCCACCGGCATTTACAAGATCAGGATCGATGTCGCCATCAAGCGGTCCAAGTCCTACATAACCATTTTCCGATTGAAGGATTACGTTCACATCTTCTGGCAAATAATTTGGCACCATAGTCGGAAGTCCGATCCCAAGGTTTACGACGTCGCCATTTTGCATTTCCTTTGCCACACGGGCGGCGATTACTTGTTTTGGATTAGTTTGTTGAGTTGTTGACATTATTTCTTACCTCCCGCTACCAAAATTTTATCAACGAGAATTCCAGGGGTCATAACTTCATCTGGATCGATTTCTCCAACCTCAAGAATCTTATCCACCTGAACGATTACTACATCCGCGGCAAGTGCCATCAGCGGGTTAAAGTTACGTGCAGAACGTTTATAGACCAGATTTCCAGCCTTATCAGCCTTATGCGCCCGCAGTATGGCAACATCAGCGCGCAGAGGCTTTTCCAGCAGGTATTCACGGCCGTCTACTGTAATTTTCTCTTTGCCTTCCTCTACAACAGTACCAACACCTGTTGGAGTTAGGACACCGCCAAGGCCTGAACCGCCAGCACGCACACGCTCTGCCAGTGTACCCTGGGGAACGAGCTCAACTTCCATCTCGCCAGCAATCATTTGCCTTCCTGTTTCAGGATTTGTACCAATATGGGAAGCAATTACTTTTTTAACTTGGCGGTTGGAGATTAGCGGGCCGACTCCAGTTTCAATAAAAGCGGTATCATTAGCGATCAGAGTGATGTCTTTAACTTCTTTTTCAAGCATGACGTCCACAAGATCCTGTGGTGTCCCCACACCCATAAATCCACCTGCCATTACAGTTACTCCATCGCGGAAAAACTGGGCGGCTTCTTGTTTTGTAATTACCTTGCTCACTATAAAAGCACCTCCGAAAAATTTTGGTGAGGTTAACTAATTGCTCACACCTTTTTATAATGCAAGAAGCGTGCCAACTTAATGGACAATACCCTTTTCCATTCATCACCCCCTTAAATCAACTCAAACTGTAAAATTTGGTTATTTTTAACACAACGATATTACTTCTTTTCTAAATGGATAACTCAAAAAAAAAAATATTTTTTTTAGCCCTCAAAACGCCGACAGGACAACAATGTAAACGCTATCAAATTTGTTAAACAATTCAGATTTTTCTGATTAACTTTGGAAATTCACTTGATTCTTCTCGACAATGGTTGTATCATACAGAAATATCAGAAAAATCAATCTAAGACCAGCTATGATTTATGTGTGTAAAACATCTTACACATGGCTTATCTCATCTCATATTAATTGAATACCAGATTGTAAGGAGTGTTGAATTTGTCCAGCCAGTATATCTTCTTAGATGGAAAATTTGTTAAAAAGGAAGAAGCAGTCATTTCCGTGTACGACCATGGCTTCCTTTACGGAGACGGAGTCTTTGAAGGAATCCGCGTTTATAATGGGAACATCTTTAGATTGGATGCCCATATTAAAAGGCTGTATGAATCGGCTCACTCCATTAGGCTTGAGATTCCCTACACCATTGAAGAATTTAAGAACATCATTGTAGAAACAGTTCGTAAAAACCAATTATCCAGCGCATATATTAGACCGGTTGTTTCAAGAGGAATGGGAAACCTTGGATTGGATCCTAATTCCTGCTCCAATCCGAAGGTCATCGTCATAGCTGAACCACTCGCTCTCTACCCGCAGGAATTGTACGAACGGGGCCTGAAAATTGGTTCAGTTGCAACGAGAAGAAATCGGCCGGATGTATTAAGCCCTCAGATTAAATCGCTTAACTACTTAAACAATATCCTTGTTAAGCTCGAGGCAAACCAGGCCGGTTTAGATGAAGCACTTATGTTAAATGACCAGGGTTATGTCACAGAGGGCTCGGCCGATAATATTTTCATAATCAAAAATGGCGTCATCTTCACTCCTCCAGTCTATCTTGGAGCTTTGGAAGGGATTACCCGCAATGCAATAATCGAGCTTGCAAGAGACTCTGGCTACGAGGTCAGAGAGCAGCCATTTACAAGACATGATGTATATATTGCCGATGAAGTGTTCCTTACTGGTACTGCAGTTGAAGTGATTGCAGTTATCGATGTTGACACAAGGAAAATTGGCGACGGGAAACCAGGACCGATAACAAATCATCTATTAAAAGAATTCAGGAAATTGGTTACCGAGGACGGCGTGAAATGCTATCCGGATGTGAAACCAGAAGCAATCGTTGGGTAAGGAGGTCCATCATGCGAAGCGATATGATCAAAAAGGGAATTGACAGGGCTCCTCACCGAAGCCTTCTATATGCAACAGGAGTAAAAACTAGCGACCTTGAAAAGCCCTTTATCGGAGTATGTAATTCATACATCGATATCATCCCCGGCCACAAGCATTTGAATGTTTTTGCCGAGGTTGTAAAAGAGGCAATCCGCGAAGCAGGCGGGATTCCATTCGAATTTAATACGATTGGTGTGGATGATGGTATAGCAATGGGTCATATTGGTATGCGCTACTCTCTCCCAAGCCGTGAAATAATTGCCGATAGCGCCGAAACAGTCATTAATGCCCATTGGTTTGACGGTGTTTTCTATATCCCGAATTGCGACAAAATTACACCCGGAATGCTGATGGCCGCTGCAAGGACCAACGTCCCTTCTGTTTTTGTATCAGGCGGGCCGATGGAAGCTGGCGTCTCCTCGACCGGGAAGCCTCTCTCGCTTGTCTCAGTATTTGAAGGTGTAGGTGCCTATCATAAAGGAACTATGTCCCAGCAAGAATTGTTGGATATCGAAACAAACGCATGTCCAACTTGCGGCTCATGCTCCGGGATGTTTACAGCAAACTCCATGAATTGCCTAATGGAAATGCTTGGAATGACCGTTCCGGATAATGGAACAATTGTTGCTACTTCAGATCAGCGTCATCAGCTTATCAGACAGGCAGCAAAGCATTTAATCGATATGGTTCAAAACGATGTTCGTCCGCGTGACATCATGACTAAAGAAACATTTGATAATGCCTTTGCACTCGATATGGCAATGGGCGGCTCTACAAACACTGTATTACATACATTAGCGATTGCCCATGAGGCCGGAATTGACTATGATCTCCATGAAATCAACCGTATTGCGGAAAAGGTTCCATACCTTTCAAAAATCAGTCCCGCTTCCGATTATTCGATGGAAGACGTTCATCATGCTGGCGGTGTTAGTGCTATTATTCACGAACTATGCCAGATTGACGGATTGATTTACAAAGACCAGCTAACGATTACTGGAAAAACGATTTACGAAAATGTTAAGGATGCAAAAATCACAAACGACAAGGTAATCAGAAGGAAAGAAAATCCTTATAGTCCGGTAGGTGGATTGTCCATCCTGTTTGGTAACCTGGCTCCTGACGGCGGCGTTATTAAAGTGGGTGCTGTCGATCCATCAATCAAAACATTCCTTGGCGAAGCAATTGTATTTGAATCACAGGAAGATGCACAAGCCGGGATTGACAGCGGCAAAGTAACTTCGGGCCAGGTTGTGGTTATCCGGTATGAGGGGCCTAAGGGCGGGCCGGGAATGCCCGAGATGCTCGCACCAACCTCGGCGATTGCCGGGCGCGGCCTTGAAAAAGAAGTAGCTCTCATTACCGACGGACGATTTTCCGGAGCTAGCCGCGGAATCTCTGTAGGGCATATCTCCCCTGAAGCAGCCGAGGGCGGACCAATCGCATTCGTTGAAAATGGCGACTTGATTATGATCGATTTGAACGCACGTACAATTGACCTGTTAGTCGATGAGGAAGTGTTAAGCGAGCGCCGCAAAAACTGGGTGAAACCCGAACCAAAAATCAAAACGGGTTACCTGGCCAAATACGCCAAGCTCGTCACCTCAGCAAGCACAGGCGGAATCATGAAGTTTTAACCTATATGAAAAATCGCAGACGGGAAAAAAGGAATAAGATTTTAGTATTCACAGAGATCCGGGGTTGCTGGAAGCCCGGAAATACTACTTATTCCGACATCGTCCCTGAGTGTTATGCCGAAAAGTATTCTTAGTAGGCCTAGCCGGGTGTTTTCCAGCACTCGTTACTAAAACCGGAGCGGGAAGTTTCCGCTCCATGAGGCAGCAGTTGAAAGACTGTTGTGAAACCGGGTGGTACCGAGAAAAGCAAGAGCCTTTTCTCCCCGATGATACTCGCTGAAAAAATCAGCAGTGTTTTCGTGGGGGAAAAGGCTTTTTGTTGGAACAAGCATAGTTAGAGTTGGGCGTTTAGCCAAATACAAAAAACAGGAGGTTATCACGTGAAAGTGGAAGCGATGCCGGCATTGGAACCGGCGGTAACGCCAAAGACAGGAGCCGATATCTTAATCGAATCATTGGTGAATGAAGGTGTCGATACGATTTTTGGATACCCGGGTGGTGCTGTACTGCCAATTTATGATGCCATTTATCGGGCAAAAGGACAAATCCAGCATCTCTTATTCCGGCATGAACAAGGTTCCATCCATGCTGCCGAAGGTTTTGCCAGGGTTACAGGCAAACCGGGGGTCGTCATTGCTACTTCCGGACCTGGGGCAACTAATCTGATTACGGGCATTACCGATGCGATGATGGACTCATTACCACTTGTTATTTTTACAGGCCAGGTGGCAAGCGGAGTCATCGGAACCGATGCATTCCAGGAGGCAGATATTATCGGCATCACGACTCCAATCACAAAACATAACTATCAGGTTCGCTCAATTTCGGATTTGCCAAGGATTATTAAAGAAGCTTTCCATATTGCTTCTACCGGCCGGCCAGGTCCAGTCGTAATTGATATCCCAAAGGACATTTCAAGTAATCCTGTCCATGTTGAACTGACGGACCATTTTCACTTGCCCGGATATCAGCCAACCACAAAGCCGAATCCGCTGCAAATCATTAAGCTGGCAGATGCACTTTCCAAAGCAAAGAGGCCTATCATCCTTGCGGGTGCCGGCATCCTGCACGGGAAGGCATCCAATGAACTGAAACAATTGGCAGAAAAACACCAAATTCCTGTAACAACTACCCTGCTTGGACTAGGAACCTTTCCCGGGAACCACCAATTATCGCTTGGAATGGCGGGTATGCACGGGACTTATACAGCGAACATGGCATTGTATGAATGCGACCTGCTTCTTAATATCGGGGCACGTTTCGATGACAGGCTGACCGGCAACCTTAAACACTTTGCCCCACAAGCGACAGTTGCCCATATCGATATCGATCCCGCGGAAATAGGAAAAAATGTACCAACTAATATCCCGATCGTTGGAGATGCGCGGGTAGCATTGGCAGAACTATTAAAACAGGAGTTTACGGTAAACCAGCATACGGATTGGTTAAGGAAACTTGAAGATAACAAGGCTCACTTCCCGCTTTGGTATCAAAAGGACGATGAATCGATCAGTCCTCAGGAACTTATTGAAAAAGTTCATCAGTTCACCAATGGTGAGGCAATTGTCGTAACGGATGTTGGCCAGCATCAAATGTGGGCGGCCCAGTACTATAACCTTTCAGAACCTGATCGCTGGGTCACTTCCGGAGGCTTAGGCACAATGGGATTCGGGTTTCCGGCTGCAATCGGCGCCCAGCTGGCGGATCCTGAAAGGACAGTGGTTGCATTAGTCGGTGACGGTGGCTTCCAAATGACTTTGCAGGAACTTGGCGTTCTCCAGGAGAGGAACCTGCCAGTCAAGGTCGTTATAGTCAATAACGGTGCCTTGGGGATGGTTCGGCAGTGGCAGCAGGAATTTTATGGTGAACGATATTCGGAGTCCCTCCTCCCTGTCCAGCCTGATTTTGTAAAACTGGCTGAAAGCTATTCAATCAAAGGGGTAAAGATTGATTCCGAAGACCAGCTCTCAACGCTCCTTCCTGAGGCACTTGCTTTTCCAGGGCCGGTTCTGATTGATTGCCGTGTCGCTCCTGGAGAGAACGTTAATCCGATGATTGCCCCTGGTAAAGGACTGCATGAAATGATAGGAGTGAAACCATGAAACGGATCATTACAGCAATAGTCCAAAACAAAAGCGGTGTCTTAAATCGTGTAACCGGACTCCTTCAGCGGCGCCAATTCAATATTGAAAGCATTACTGTCGGCCCAACCGAAGTTGAAGGAATTTCCAAAATGACGTTAGTCGTTGAAGTTGGCGACAGCATGAAGCTGGAGCAGCTGACTAAACAGCTCCACAAACAGATAGATGTACTTAAGGTCTCCGATATCACAGATAAATCGGTTGTTTCAAGGGAACTTGCTCTTATAAAAGTTTCAAGCACAGGCCATATAAGGCATGAAATCAAAGAAATTATTGAGCCTTTCCGCCCTGCCGTCATAGATGTTGCTAAAGACAGCATTACGATACAAGTAACAGGGAAGCCGGAAAAGGTGGAAGCGTTGATTGAATTATTAAGGCCATACGGAATTAAGGAAATCGCCAGAACAGGGCTGACAGCTCTGTTGCGGGGCAGCCAGCAAAACGTCTCGGAAATGCCCGCCTTTTCAATGCATAAATAGGAACGACTTGCCCTTTCTTAGCTTAGCACTATACGCTGAGCCCGAAACAGCGTCAAAGATTGTGTTCAATTAATTTTATATAAAACAATCAATCTCAAAAACCGGAAGGATGGATGAATAATGGCAAAGGTACTTTACAATCATGACATTTTGGAAGAGGTTTTGAAAACGAAAAAAATCGCAGTAATCGGTTACGGCTCCCAGGGCCATGCCCATGCACTGAATTTGAAAGAAAGCGGTTTTGATGTCGTTGTAGGAGTTAGGCAGGGAAGATCATGGAACAAGGCTCAGGAAGATGGGCTTGACGTACGCCCTGTTGATGAAGCTACAGCCCAGGCAGATGTAGTCATGGTTCTGCTTCCTGATGAGCAGCAGCCTAAAGTATATCAAGAAAGCATTAAAGATAACCTAAAGCCAGGCGCAGCACTTGTTTTTGCACATGGTTTCAACATTCATTTTAACCAGGTTGTCCCTCCTGCCAATGTCGATGTATTCCTTGTTGCACCAAAAGGCCCGGGCCATCTTGTGCGGAGAACATACCAGGAAGGAGCCGGCGTACCCGCACTATTTGCCGTCCATCAGGACCATTCCGGCCAGGCACGGCAGATTGCCCTTGCTTATGCAAAAGGAATTGGGGCAGCACGTGCAGGGGTGCTTGAAACTACCTTCCAGGAAGAGACAGAAACTGACCTATTCGGCGAACAAGCAGTACTTTGCGGCGGGCTGACAAGCCTCGTTAAAGCTGGATTTGAAACATTGACCGAGGCAGGTTACCAGCCTGAGGTCGCCTATTTTGAGTGTATGCATGAACTGAAGCTGATTGTCGATCTGATGTATGAGGGCGGCCTTGAAAACATGCGTTACTCAATTTCCGATACAGCCCAATGGGGTGACTTTGTATCCGGACCTCGTGTCGTAAATGATGAAACGAAAGCACGTATGAAAGAAGTTCTCAAAGACATTCAAACCGGCGTCTTTGCAAAGGGATGGATCCTTGAAAACCAGGTGAACCGTCCGCAATTCAATGCAATCAATGCAAAAGAAAACAACCACCCAATCGAAAAGGTCGGACGTGAACTCCGCGAGTTAATGCCTTTTGTGAAACCTCAACAAAAGGCAAAGGTTCTTAATTAGCATCTGGAACTATTCGAGAAGGAAATTCGGCCCTTCCTATATTAAGGGGAGGGCCCAACTCCAAAGAGAGGGATGGGAAAAGGAATGACCAACAATATCCTCATTTTTGATACGACTTTGCGCGATGGGGAGCAGTCGCCCGGAGTTAACCTGAACAAGCTTGAAAAATTGGAAATTGCCAAGCAGCTCGAACGTTTCGGGGTAAACGTGATGGAAGCCGGATTTCCAGCTTCGTCCCAGGGTGATTTTGATGCAGTCAGAAATATCGCCCAAACTGTTAGGAATGTTTCGGTTGCTGGCCTTGCAAGGGCTAATGTCTCCGATATTGATGTGACTTGGGAGGCACTAAAAGAAGCAGAAGCTCCCCGCCTTCATGTCTTCCTGGCCACCTCTCCCATTCACATGACCTACAAGCTGAAAAAGTCACCTGAGCAGGTCATAGATCTGGCAGTCGATATGGTCAGATATGGAGCGGGCAAATTCCCATACGTTGAATGGTCCGCAGAGGATGCCTCCCGTTCCGATTTAAATTTCCTTGCTAAAATCATTGAAAAGGTAATCGATGCAGGAGCGAAAGTCATCAATCTTCCTGATACTGTCGGCTATGCAACCCCGGAAGAATATGGGCGAATGTTCAGGTATGTCAAAGAACATGTTCCTAATATCGATAAAGCAATACTTTCCGCACATTGCCATAATGACCTTGGAATGGCGGTTGCCAATTCAATGGCAGCGATTGAAAACGGGGCAACCCAGGTCGAAGGGACAATAAATGGAATCGGTGAACGTGCCGGCAACGCTGCTCTGGAAGAGTTTGCAGTCGCACTGGCAATCAGGAATGACCAATATCCATACACCACAAGCCTTGAACTGAAAGAGATTAAGAGGACAAGTGATTTGGTCCGGAAACTCACCGGGATGCCAATCGCCCCGAATAAGGCTGTTGTTGGGCAGAATGCATTCGCCCACGAATCAGGAATTCATCAGGATGGAGTGCTCAAACATGCACAAACCTATGAAATTATCACTCCATCCATGGTAGGTATTCAGTCAAACGAACTCGTACTTGGGAAGCATTCAGGGCGGCACGCCTTTAAAGACAAAATAGAACAGCTCGGCTTTGCCTTGACGGATGAAAAAATCGAGGAAGCGTTCAAGGATTTTAAATCATTGACTGATACAAAGAAAGAAGTAACCGATGAGGATTTATTTACTATCCTTACCGATATCCAGACGTCCATATCCGATTTGAAAAAGTATGACTTACTTGCATATCAGGTCCAGTCGGGATCAATAAACCTCCCCACTGCTACGGTCGCACTTAAAACTCCGGAGGGGTTAAGAGTTGAAACCGCACGGACCGGTAAGGGGCCCGTCGAGGCTCTCTACAATACGCTTGAAGCTCTAATAAAGGAAGAAATCCATTTAAGCAGATATCAATTAAGCTCAGTTGGCCAGGGCCGTGATGCACTAGCCGAGGTCCATGTAAAAATGACCGTTAATGATATCCCTGTGAGTGGGCGCGGCTCTTCACAAGATGTGCTTGAAGCTTCCGCAAAAGCATTCCTGAATGCAGTGAACCGGGTTTTTTACAACAAAAACTATAAAGTTATCGAAACTGTGAGCAGCTAACTGTTTAAGGGGCTAACCCGTTCTAGCTTTTTCAAATATAAAGGAGGACCAACCGATGAAAAAACATATCGTCCTGCTTCCAGGTGATGGAATTGGAACAGAAGTCATCAACGCCGCTCAGGAAGTTCTTACTGCAATTGCTGAGGAATACAATCATTCCTTCAGCTTTGAAACCCATGATATTGGAGGGGCGGCAATTGACCGCCATGGAACTCCCCTTCCCGAAGATACAATAAAAGCCTGCAAGAGTGCCGATTCTGTCCTGCTCGGGGCTGTTGGCGGACCAAAATGGGATCACAACCCTTCCCATCTTAGACCGGAAAAAGGCTTGCTTGGGATTAGAAAAGCACTCGGCCTATTTGCGAATTTAAGGCCGGTAAAAGGGTTTGAACAATTACTGCATACCTCCCCTCTAAAAGAAGATATTGTCAAAGGGAGCGACTTGTTAATTGTTCGGGAACTTACTGGCGGGTTATATTTCGGAACTCCAAGTGAGCGGCAAAATGACGGGAACTCAGTCGTAGATACCCTTTTCTATACACGCGGGGAGATTGAAAGAATTGTAGATACGGCATTCCAATGTGCCAAGCAGCGGCGAAAGCAACTTACATCGGTTGACAAAGCAAATGTCCTTGAATCAAGTAAGCTTTGGCGCGAAATCGTCGAAGAGAAAAAACAGCAGTACCCTGACGTAACGGTTGAGCATCAGCTTGTTGACTCAGCCGCGATGAAATTGATCACGAACCCTTCCCACTTCGATGTCATTGTCACAGAGAATATGTTCGGTGATATTTTAAGTGATGAAGCTTCAGTTTTAACAGGTTCATTGGGAATGCTCCCTTCTGCAAGCCTGAGAGAGGATGGTTTCGGACTATACGAACCCGTTCACGGATCGGCACCTGATATTGCTGGCAAAGGAATTGCAAACCCGGTTGCAATGGTGCTTTCCGCAGCCATGATGCTCAGGCATTCCTTTGGACTTGAGGAAGAAGCTAAAGTTATTGAAGATACAGTTGAATCAATCTTGAAAGCCGGCTTCCACACCTCGGATATCCGGATTGAATCTGGCCAAAAGGTAAGCACCGAAGAAATGACAATCTTAATTACGGAATCAATCAAAACCAGAAGCGCGGCTAATTGTATTATGAGCTGTTATGCCTAAGAAAAGCGGAACCGCCTTGGTCAGGGGCGACAAGCGCTGGAGGGCCTGAAGTGGAAGTCGTTCTTTGACTTCAACTGAAGGATCGAAGCGACCTCGAGCCCCTAGGCGCTGCAGCTGGACAATTCTCCATGAGATTATGACTTATTTATTACTTAAAGAGGAGGTACTTTATGACTGCCAAAACGATTATCGAAAAAATATGGGAGAAACACGTTGTCCATCAGGAAGCTGGTAAGCCAGACCTATTGTATATTGATTTGCACTTGGTTCACGAAGTCACCTCCCCTCAGGCCTTTGAGGGCTTGAGAATGAACGGGCGTAAAGTACGCCGCCCTGATAAGACGTTTGCTACTATGGACCACAATGTGCCGACGAAAAACCAACTGGTTATTAAGGACTTAATCTCCAGAAAACAAATCGATACATTGATGCAGAATTGCAAGGAGTTTAACATACCGCTTGCTGATATCACCCATCCTGACAATGGGATCGTCCATGTCATCGGACCTGAACTCGGCCTTACCCAGCCCGGAAAGACGATTGTTTGCGGTGATAGCCATACCTCAACACACGGTGCTTTTGGGGCTCTCGCATTCGGCATTGGCACGAGCGAGGTGGAACATGTGCTTGCCACTCAAACACTTTGGCAGCAGCGTCCCAAAACAATGAATGTAAAGGTTAATGGAAAACTTGGGTTTGGGGTGACGGCAAAGGATTTGATTTTGGCGATTATCGGCAAATTCGGCGTCCGTTTTGGCACAGGTTATGTTATGGAGTATACAGGCGAAGCCATCCGCTCCCTTTCGATGGAAGAAAGGATGACCGTCTGCAATATGTCAATCGAAGCAGGTGCACGGGCCGGGTTGATTACTCCAGATGAAACAACCTTTGAATACCTGTGCGGAAAAAAATATGCTCCTCAGGGAGAAGCTTTTGAAGAGGCTGTAAAGAAGTGGCGAGCGCTTGCCAGCGATGATGGCGCTGTCTACGATGAAACAGTCGAAATCGACGCCTCGGAAATCGCACCTCAGGTCACCTGGGGAACGAATCCGGGAATGTGTATCCCTGTTGATGCAGCCATTCCCGCTCCGGAATCGGCCCGGACAGATAATGAACGAAACGAAATCGAGCGTGCCCTTGAGTATATGGGACTAGAAGCAGGAAAGCCAATCTCGTCTGTCACAGTCGAACATGTATTCATAGGTTCCTGTACGAATTCGAGGCTGAGCGACCTTCGCAGGGCTGCCTCAGTTATCAGGGGCAGATCAGTTAATTCGTCGGTACGCGCTATTGTTGTTCCCGGTTCCAAGAGCGTAAAGGCTGCCGCTGAACAGGAAGGCCTTGACGCAGTATTTAAAGATGCTGGCTTTGAATGGCGTGACGCTGGCTGCAGTATGTGCCTGGCAATGAATGATGACTTTGTACCGCCTGGCGAGCGCTGCGCATCTACATCGAACCGTAACTTTGAAGGACGGCAAGGTACCGGGTCACGAACTCACCTGGTCAGCCCCGAAATGGCAGCTGCCGCCGCGATAGAAGGCCATTTCGTTGATGTTCGGGAATACGCTGCCGCGGAGGTGCTTTAAATGGAACCAATTACAGTTCATACAGGTCTTGTCTTCCCACTTAACAGAAGCAATGTTGACACTGACCAAATCATCCCTAAGCAATTTTTAAAGCGAATAGAGCGCCAAGGCTTCGGACAGTTCTTGTTCTATAACTGGCGTTTTGACCTTAACGGCAATCCGCGCGAGGATTTTCCACTTAACGCCGAAAAATATAACGGTGCATCGATTTTAGTTGCCGACGAGAACTTTGGGTGCGGGTCATCCCGGGAACACGCGCCATGGGCCTTGCTGGATTATGGCTTTAAAGTGATTATTGCGCCGAGCTTTGCCGATATTTTTAAAAACAACTGCCTGAAAAACGGCATACTAGCAATTGAATTGGAAGCAGAGAAAGTCAAAGCGCTTTTGGAAAAGGCTGAAGATGAGAGTTATTACGTAACGGTCAATCTTAATGAGCAGACAGTCCAGGATTCGGACGGCTTTTCTTATCACTTTGATATCCCTGCCTACAACAAGGAAATGCTGTTAAACGGCCTTGATGATATCGGGATTACTCTTTTATATGAAGAAAAAATTACTGTCTTTGAAAACAGCCGATAGAAATTTGGTTATATTCAACAACAAACATTTAAAAGGAGTGTGACTCCCTTGGGGATTCCTTAACGACTAATATGATTTCCGATGCGATGGAACAATTGGCAAAAATCGTGTATCGGACACCGCTTACAACATCTAGTTTTTTAAATCAATTGGCAGGGACTAACATTTTCTTCAAAATGGAGAACCAGCAAAAAACAGGCGCCTTCAAGGTCCGCGGGGCAAGCTATAAGATGGCCCGATTGTCTAAACATGAAGCCCAAAAAGGTGTTATAGCTGCCTCTGCCGGTAATCATGCCCAGGGTGTTGCATATGCTGCGGCAAGCCGCGGGATTTCAGCAAAAGTTTTTATGCCTGCCAGCACCCCTGCCGCAAAGGTTCAAGCGACGGAATATTATGGGGCCAAGGCCGTGCTTACTGGTGCTACTTTTGAAGAAGCATATTCCGCCGCCTGCCAGGAGCAGAAAAAAACAGGCAGCTTCTTCCTCCATCCGTTTGACGATTACGAGGTGATGGCTGGTCAGGGAACTGTAGCAATTGAAATGCTTAGTCAGCAACCTGATCTTGACACTATAATCGTACCAGTCGGCGGCGGCGGACTGATAAGCGGCGCTGCCGTGGCGGCCAAGCAGCTTAAGCCAAAGATCCGAATCATCGGTGTTCAGGCCGAAGGAGCCAAGGGAATGCACGATAAATTCCATGGCTACCCATCCATGGTGGCTGGGACTTCCAAGACTATTGCAGAGGGTATTGCAGTAAAGGAGCCGGGGAAGTTGACCCTGCCTATCATCCAGCACTTGGTTGATGACATAGTCACAGTAAGCGAAAAAGATATCGCCACTGCCATTGTTTACATGTTGGAAAGAAAGAAAACATTAGTCGAAGGTGCAGGAGCTGCAGCATTTGCGGCCCTACTTGCCCACCGCAGCACCATCCGCTCTAAAAACTGCGGCATCATTGTCAGTGGGGGAAACGTGGATATAACGAGCCTAGGATATATTCATCAGCTTGCTAACAGTGGAGCAATTTCTCTGCTTGCATGACGTTAACATGGCTATCAAAAACAAGGATTCCCTAATTGGAATCCTTTTTTAGTTCCAAATCAAAAGGTAAATTGAAGAGTAGGAACAAAAGCCCAAGCGCCTTCATGACAGGCAAAGTGCCGACTAAGACGAAAAAAAAGCAATACTGCCCGCAGCATTGCCATCATTAACTTATTTTATTTCTTCCTGGATGCCTCCAGCTTCTTGCCAAGTATATATTCTGCTAAACAGTAGCAAAATTCCATACTGGCCACAATAACTGAGTAAGCATTTTTTACTCTATTCATATTTATTCACCTCTAACCCATCAATAATTCTACCATGATTTTATCAGACACCGCTACAGTTTCCTTTACAAGCTTGCCTTCACTCACCTTCCATTTCAAGCGCCGCATCCCCACAATTCAAACTCATGCCTCTAGATATGTATGTATAACACTCTCATTATATATAGACTAATTTTCAGTCTATTTAGTTTCTTATCAATTTAAAATTTCTTAGAAAATTTCTTTGAGTCGAACTGCGTGTATTGGTGAACCGACCCATATTAAGTACGTATGTTACAATGAGGATGAAATTTTAACCAAATTCAATAAGAAAGCTTAATTAATCCTCAATAAATTCATTCGTTTTTTATGGTACATGAACATAAATGTTTAAGGGTAATGGTAAGTGGGTCTTTTTTCTTGTTTAAGGAGGAAACTATCATGTCAATTTCTTTTTCAAATCTCCATAGGAAAGAATTTATAGAAAACCTTACATCCCAATCTTTTGACGTCCTCATTATTGGCGGCGGCATTACAGGTGCCGGGATTGCTCTCGATGCCACAACCAGGGGCATGTCAGTCGCCTTGGTTGAAATGCAGGACTTTGCAGCGGGCACCTCGAGCCGCTCAACTAAGCTAGTCCACGGCGGCCTCCGCTATTTAAAGCAATTGGAAGTAAAAATGGTTGCCGAAGTCGGCAGGGAGCGTGCAATTGTATACGAAAACGGTCCCCATGTTACAACCCCGGAATGGATGCTTCTCCCTTTTCATAAAGGCGGTACGTTCGGCAGTTTTACTACATCAATTGGGTTAATGGCTTATGACCTCCTTGCTGGCGTTAAAAAAGGTGAGCGCAGGATGATGCTTTCAGCCAAAAAAACGCTTGATAGGGAGCCGCTTATTAAAAGAGAAGGTCTTCGGGGCGGTGGATTTTATGTTGAGTACCGGACTGACGATGCCCGATTAACCGTCGAAACCATGAAAAAAGCTGTTGAAAAAGGGGCTACCGCTCTCAATTACGCTAAAGTTAATAGGCTATTATATAATGATGGCATTATTTGTGGTGCAGTTGTAGAGGATGTTTTGACGGGAGAGGAATTTGAGATCCGAGCAAAGAAGATCGTCAATGCGACAGGCCCTTGGGTCGATAACTTGAGGGTTTTAGATAACTCAAAGAAAGGTAAATTCCTGAGATTATCCAAAGGTGTCCATATCGTAATCGACCATTCCCGCTTCCCCCTCAGGCAGGCAATTTATTTTGACACACCGGATGGGAGGATGGTTTTCGCAATTCCTCGGGCAGGTAAGGCGTACGTCGGGACAACCGATACGTTCTACGAAGGCGATCCTGCTAACCCGGAAATAACAGAGGCTGATCGAACATATCTTCTGAAGGCAATCGATTATATGTTCCCGAATGTAAATATAACCGATAAAGACATTGAGTCTACCTGGGCAGGGGTCAGACCCCTTATTTACGAAGAAGGAAAAGCTCCATCCGAAATTTCTAGAAAGGATGAAATCTGGGAATCTGAAACCGGGCTGATTACGATTGCTGGCGGGAAACTGACCGGCTATCGGAAAATGGCTGAGACTATTACAGATTTACTCGTGGATAAACTGTCAGCCGAGAACGGACGAAGCTTACTGTCCTGCCAGACAAAGCACCTTCCGATTTCCGGCGGCGATGTTGGCGGGGCGGAAATGTTTGAAACGTTTGTTGAGTCTCTAACTTTATCAGGTGTGGAGGCCGGTTTAACAGCAGAAGAAGCCCGGCATCTTTCCCGGATGTATGGGTCCAATGCACCTAGAGTATTCCAGCTTGCTACTACCCATAAAGAGGAGGCTTCCCGTTTCAGGCTGCCTTCTGTCCTTTTTGCAAAATTGGCCTATGCCATCGAGGATGAAATGGCGGTCACTCCAACGGATTTCTTTAACCGAAGAACAGGAGCGGTTTTATTCGATATTCAAACGGTATTAGAATGGAAGGATGCTGTAGTCGATTACTTTGCCTATCGATTTGGTTGGAACGATGAGGAAAAACAAAGGCACTTGGCCGACCTTGAACAGGCGATTGCGGAGGCTGCCGGGGCTTCTCAGTAATCCTTTATTAAGACGCAATCAGAAACGTAAAGGAACATCCAATCTTTAAACGGATTGGCATGTTCCTTCTTCATTGATTCTTTCAGCAAATCCATCTCTGCCATACCTTTTTAAAAATTTATGGAACGGTTCACGTTTCTTGGCCTCTTCCTTATAGACCTGGATGATTCTTTCGACAGTTTTATAGAGTTCCTCCGGCTGAAGGCCTTCCCGAAATAGGCTCCCTGCCTCGGCATCCCTTCCTTTTGATTTCCCGCCGATATATAAATCATAATCTTTACCCATTTTCATGACGCCGATATCATTGATGAGCGGTTCACCGCATCCGGTCGGACAGCCTGTATACGCAGGCTTTAGAGTGAATGGAACTTGGGCTCCTGCAATCCGCTTGTTTAACTCTTTTGCAACAGGCATGCCTTCTTCCTCAGACCCTTTGCAGAAATTGCATGTTCTCAGGCTTTTCACAAAGTTGCCGACAGGATAACAGCTTAGCCCTGCTGCTTCAAATTCGGCTATCACTTCATCCTTTTGGGATACAGGGATATCGATATAAAACTGCTGGAAGGTTGTCAACTCAAGCTCGCCCCCGTCATTCATATACTTGGCGATAGCAAGCAGTTGCCTTGCGGTCAGCTTTGCACCAAATCCAATACCTCCGTTGACTGCCAGCTTAACTTTATTTTCTGCCTTCATTTAAATTCTCCTCCTACCTTTAAACCTGCAAATCTCGTTTTCTATAAAAGATATACGTAACCCAAACCATTATGCTTATAATTATGACAGACAAAAGGACATACACAGCATCAAAGCCAGTTCCATTCAGCATTTGTGCAGCATCGAAATATTTAAATGGTGTGATATATTTCAAGCCCTCAAGATTTTCATTCATATCAACAATAACGGATAGGATAAAAGCTCCTAACAGGATTGTCGTTGCTAATGAAGCCGCCGATTTAGGATTTTTACATAAAGCCGCAATCCCTGTTCCAATTACCAAAAACATTACCTGCAAGATGAACAGCCCAGCTATTAATAACCCGATCTCACTCGATACCTCTTCTCCACTTGCATAGCTGTTGACAATTGCCATGGACGAAACAAGCGTAACGAGATTGAGTATGACAACGTTCACTATCGCTGCCAACAGCTTAAAGGTAATAATTCTACTCCTTGAAACAGGCTTAACCATCAGGAATTCTGTTGTTTTGTCGCGCTCTTCTTTTGAAATGATATTCGCCCCAAGCATCACCGCGTGGATGGTTGCCATTATAACAAGATAGAGAAATAGCACTCCGTAAAATCCACTTGCCTTTGTAAGATCGAAATCGCCAAAGCCCAGCACAGTCCTGAGCGTCTTCGGTATTTGTGAGATCAGTTCATTCACTGCTTCCCCCGACCCTTCATAATAGGAGAACTTCCCCATACCGCTAATTACCATAAAGACAATCCCGATGCTCCAAAAAACAAGAGATTTTAAATGCGCTTTTAGTTCCCTGGCAAAAATATTCATATCGGTCCACCTCCGTTTCCGCTGCCAAAACTAGACGGCATGGATATCCTTTTGTAAAAAAATGAAAAAGCTTAATGAGATTACCGCAACCACGAAGACGACTGCCCCAATGGTATAGGGAACCTCATATGCAGCGTGTCTAATGATGTAGGCTGTATCGAAATATTTAAATGGTGAGAAATATCTCATTGCTTTATCCTCGAGGAGCGAACCAATTGCCGAAACAATGAAGAATCCAAACACGGTGCTGATTGAAATCGAGATAACAGATTGTACTTTTCCTAGAGCCACCGAAACTAGCAAACCCAACGCCAAGAACATCAATTGGACGAAGAACATCGACAATGAGATTAGTAGAAAGACCTTCATATTGAAGTCTTGGTCAACAGTAAGCGACATCGCAACCGTAATGACAAGATAGATAGCATTGGTAATGGCAAGTGCCACAATCGCAGCCATGACCTTGCTTCCAAGTACATCCGAGCGGCGGACTGGCTTTGTCATTAAGAACTCTGCTGTCTTGCCGGTTATTTCTTTTGAGAGAATGCCCGTACCTAGGCTCATTGCCTGAATGGCCCCGCACAGAATGATGTAGACGAACACAAATGAGTAATAGCCTTCGAGAGTCGCAATGCTGTCTACATAAATCCCGAGTGCCTTTCTCATTGCCTCAGGCATCGAGGACAGCACATTCTTGTAAGCGTCAATTTCCCCAAGCATTGATGAAAACATTGAGATAAACAATGCCGCAAGCCCCGCCATTGATAAAGCCCAAATGAGAATGGATTTACGGTAGACCCTCAGTTCGTGCAGGAACATATTCATTGCTTACCGGCCTCCTTCTCATAATAATGCATGAAGATTTCCTCCAGGTTCGGCTCTTCTATCCAGGCATTGGCCAAATCAATTTCGGAGATTTTTCGCATGATTGAGTTTATGTTGCCTCTATATAAAAAACTGATGGTTTTTCCTTCAATGGAGAGATTGCTTACTCCTTCCATTGCAAAATGGTCGGCGCTTACTTCACCTTTCACTTCCAGCTTGAATTTCTTGTAACTATTTTCGGTCAAGTCGCTGATTTTTTCGACCTTAACAATCTGCCCTTCCTTGATGATTGCAACACGGCTGCATAGCTTCTGAACTTCACTCAGAATGTGAGAAGATAAGAAAATGGTCGCTCCCTTTTTATTTTCTTCATGGAGCAGGTCAAAGAATTTCTGCTGCATTAAAGGGTCAAGGCCGCTTGTTGGCTCATCAAGGATAATCAGCTTCGGCTCATGAAGCAGAGCCTGAACAATCCCAACCTTCTTCCTGTTTCCAAACGAAAGATCGTCGATTCGCTTTTTCAGGTCGAGGTCCATGATGGTGGCCAGCTCTTCAATCCGATTCCTGCAATCCTTTTTATAAAAACTGGCAGAATACTTTAATAAGTCAATGACTTTCATTTTGTCATAATAAAACACTTCTGACGGGAGATAGCCTATGTCTTTCGCAATCTCGGGGGCAAATTTGATGCAGTCCTTTCCGAAAATTGCAGCGCTCCCGCTATCAGGGTAGATTAGCGATAGCAGTGTCCGAATGGTCGTAGACTTTCCTGATCCATTCGGGCCGATGAAACCAAAGATTTCACCCTCCATAACATTGAAACTTACATCAATAATGCCTCTGGACTTTCCATAGCTTTTGTTGAGACTGTTAATCTCGATAACATTCATGACGGCTTCCCCCTGTATTTTAGAAGCAACTCGAAGTTCATTCTTCGACCTCATTATAAACCTATTCCATTACCAGTGGGATAGACTTTCTATGACTTTTTAACAGGAAAACGCCAACTGCTTTTAGGTAAGGCCGTGTATAATATCAGAGTGGATAGAGTTACAATTAAAGAAAGAAAGTGCTTCCTTGTAGAGCCAGTAATCCCTAGATTGCATTTTTGGTTTTCCCAAAACGGACAAAATGGATTATACTAAGGGGACAAGCCAATCCAATCAAGGAGAGATTCCAATGAGTGAAACAAATGAGCCAAAAAAGAAAATAAGCCTTCAGGAAGCAATGAAGCAGCAGCTTGCCAATAAAAAGAACCAGGCGGCCACAAATAAAGGATCATCAAATGGAGATATGTCAACGAAAAAAATGAAAAGCCAGCTGACGAAAAAACCAAGCAATACTCGAAGGAAAATGGGCACCTAATGGATGGCCGTAGTCGCAAGGATATCACTCCTGGGATTTCAGTGGATATAGTCCTAAAAGCCGACCAAAGGACAGGCAAGCTTACCCGGGGCATTGTAAAGGATATCCTTACCAATTCACCTTCACACCCACATGGAATTAAAGTCAGGCTGACAGATGGCCAGGTCGGCCGAGTTCAAAAAATTCATACTGACTAAAGAAATTTTGTCCATTGACAAGTGACTTTATCAACAGAAATCAAAAAAGAAATAGCAACTATCCAATGGATAGTTGCTATTTCTTTTTCGGTGCTAGTTTTTTCGCTATTAGCTAGTGAGTGTCCGAGTACTACTAGTGACAAGTAACCATTCACGAATCTCAACTAGTAAAAAATTGTGGTTCAGAAATGTAGTTCTTTGTAGTACTACTCAGAGTACTACTAGTTTTTTCAGCTTATTGCCTAGTGAGTGTCCGAGTACCACTAGTAACAAGTAACTATTCACGAACCTCGACTAGTAATAGTGTGGCTCAGTAATGTAGTCCTTTGTAGTACTACTCAGAGTACTACTAGTTTTTTCAGCTTATTGCCTAGTGAGTGTCCGAGTACTACTAGTGACAAGTAACCATTCTAGAATCACGACTAGTAATAAAGTGTACCTCAGTAATGTAGTTCTTTGTAGTACTACTCAGAGTACTACTAGTTTTTTCAGCTTTATGCCTAGTGAGTGTCCGAGTACCACTAGTGACAAGTAACCATTCATGAACCTCGACTAGTAATAAAGTGTGGCTCAGTAATGTAGTCCTTTGTAGTACTATTCAGATTACAGTTAGTTTAATGCCTCTAAAGCCTAGTATCCCACTTATTGCACCAGACAAGTTCATTTGGAGTTCCTTTGAATTCGGACTCGCCCATGAGTTTATCAATTGTTTTTGTGATGGTGATTTCATCATCGTTGTAGGCGTTAATATATGCTTTCACCATAGGAACATCAGTCAAGTGAGTTGTGAAATTCAAGGATACGAATACGGTTGGAACTTCATATACATACCAGGGAACTTCATTGCTCATTGCTGTTTTCCATTGGATACGATAGTTGTTTTGCGCGCCATAGCCGACGACATTGGCAAATACAAGTGCTGCATCAACCTCATCACGATATTTCAATGTTGGGCCCTTAATACGGGTTGTTCCATCGTTCACTGTTACTTCAAAGCCGCGCCTTTCAAGCTCCGCTTTAATGAAATCCAGTGTTTCAGAACCTGCCTCATAAATTCCGCCCTTTTCACCTTCCAGGTAGTACAAACGAATGCGTTTATGTGTCTCGGGACGGATTGGCAGCTGGTCAAGAGTGTTCTTGACAAGAGTAATGCCCTTATCAGCAGCAGCTTTTGCACGCTCGATATGATCCTCAGAGCCAACAACTTTCAGGTCGTCCCTAGTACGGAGCAATTTGCCTTCTTGTTGAGCTTTGTGAAGGCCTAAAGTTGCCTTAAGGCCAAGGATTCTCTCAAGGGCATCCTGAAGGCGCTCTTCCGTAATGACGCCGTTTTTATAGCCGTTTAGCATGAAGTTATAGTCTTCATCGATATCGTTGAAGAATAAGAACATATCACATCCGGCTGCGATCGCTTGAGGCACGTACTCTTCGCGTTTCATGGCTGCAGTCATTCCCAGCATGTGGGCAGCATCAGTCAATACAAGACCATTGAAGCCAAGCTTCGTTTTAAGTAAGCCGTTAATAAGTTCTGGGGCAAGAGTTGCCGGCAGGACATCACGGTCGTCGAGGCCAGGAATCAATTGCTTTTGGTATTCAGGGAGTGCAATATGCCCTGCCATGATGGAATGAACGCCGTTATCGATGTGGTTACGGTATACCTGACCGAACGATTCTTCCCACTCATCTACGCCCAGTTCATTGACACCCATAACCAAGTGCTGGTCACGCTCTTCTGTACCGTCGCCAGGCCAGTGCTTGATACATACGCCGATGTTGCTTTCAGTCAAACCTTCAATATACGCATTAGTATGCTTAATAACCGTTTCAGCGTCCGTTCCATATGCACGGGTGTTGACAATGGTATTGCGCCAATTTTTCAAGATATCGACGCACGGATCGAAATTCCAGTTAACCCCGATAGCTTGTTCCTCGCGGCCGCTTACATAACCGGCATCATAGGACACCTGGGTATCTCCGGAAGCTTCGCACATTGCCGCTTTTGCTACATATGTACCATCCTTCATAGCACCATTGCCGCCAGAGTCACAGTTTGCCGCCACAAGCAATGGCACCTTGGAGCCAGATTGCAAACTATTAATCAAATCCTGTACTTGCTCACCTGTACCACCTTGATAACGAGCTCCACCGATATGGTACTTTTTCAAGATTTCTTCATTGGTCAAGTTGTTGCCGCTGAATTGGTCTCCGCCAAAGAAGAAAAGATTAATGAACAATTGGCCGATTTTTTCTTCATCTGTCATTCCGGAAATTGTTTCTTGCACCCATTTAATGTCTTCATCGGATAAATTATATGGCTTTGCCTTAAGATCGACTTTTGGCATTGGGATGTTTTTTCCTGCTATTTTCCGTTGCATTTTCAACACTCCTGACCTATTTCAAGTTGTCATTAAACTCATTAATCAGCTTCTGCTGGTATTCACCCGCAAAGCTTCCATCAATGAATTTGCCTAGAGCTTCATTTCTAAAGCGGTCCCAGGAGAATTTTTCTTTGTTTACGAGGATTGGGTAAAAGAAAACGCCATTTTTGTTGGCAGCATCCAAGTCGCCAGGCGCATCTCCAACCATTAATACCTGGCTTTCGTTAAATCCGAATTCCTTCAATTGGCCAATGCAGTATGCCTTTGTGCCAGCTTCCTGGCCAAGCATAACGTCGACATGCGGAGCAAGCTCATGCCTTGTCCATTCATCCAATACTGCGGCACCATTAGCCGAAGAAACAATCGCAACATTCGCAACGTTTTGTGAAGCCTCAAGACCTTCCTTGGCACCTTCGAAAGGTTTGTCTTCTCCGGATAATTGTTCAATGGAATGATTAACAGCCTTGCTCCACTCCAACGCTTTCTTGAGCTGTTCATCATTTGTTTTGTCAATTTCCCTTTGGAGAGCAGGTGCGGAAAGTTCAGGAGTAGTTTCAGTCCATTTTTTAAAAGAAGAAATGTCAGGCATTTCAACGCCTTCTTTTTCAAGAGCTTCAAAAGTAGCTACTACACCTTTAAAACGGTTAATACCTCTAGTCATAGTGTAAAGGTTTAAATTATTCCACACTTCAAGGAAGCGATCCTCAATATGATGAAGATTCCAGATGTTCACTGCCTCTGGACCAAAGGATTTCCGGTGCTTGACTTCCATCGTATCCATCGCACAGCCATCGGAATCAACACAAACGAGGAAGTCCTTTGTTTTTATGAACTCATTAATATTTTCTTTCATTGTTAGCCTCCACCTGTAAACAGTCATCTGTTAAAAACTGAAAACGCTTTTTTGAAAACACATAAAGGCTGCCCTGACCGAAATCAATCCGGGCAGGGCAACCGTAAAATTGGTTAATTAAACTCCAGTGTAAGAAGAGAAACCACCATCGATTGGAAGAACAACGCCTGTTACAAAGCTTGCTGCTTCTTCGCTAGCCAAGAACAAGAGTCCGCCAACTAGCTCTTCAGGCTCTCCGAAGCGCTCCATTGGAGTGCTGTTCAGGATCTTGCCTGTACGTGCTGTTGGAGTTCCATCTTCGTTGAACAATAGCGCTCTATTTTGTGCAGTAGCCAGGAACCCCGGTGCAATTGCATTAACACGGATGCCTGCTTTTGCAAAGTAAGTTGCAAGCCATTGAGTAAAGTTTGAAATCGCTGCTTTAGCACCGCTGTATGCAGGGATTTTAGTCAATGGAGTGTATGCATTCATCGAAGAAACGTTGATAATGCAAGTACCTTTTTTCTCAGTCATGCCCTTCGCAAATACTTGGGAAGGAAGCAAAGTTCCAAGGAAGTTCAAGTCGAATACGAAGCCAACACCCTTAGGGTCAAGTTCGAAGAAAGTCTTTAAATCTGGGTTGTTTTTAACTTCTTCTGCATTGTAGAACTCATCATCTGTTGTACCGCGAGGGTTGTTTCCGCCTGCGCCGTTAAGAAGAATATCACAAGTGCCAAGCTCTTTCTCAACGATTTCGCGAGCTTTTTCAAGTGCTTCACGGTCAAGTACGTTAGCCGCAACACCAATCGCAGTGCCGCCAGCTTCCTTGATTTCTGCAGCGATTCTATCAGCTGGTTCTTGGTTAAGGTCAAGGATTGCTACCTTCGCACCGCATTCAGCCAATGCTTTTGCAAAGTATGAACCCAAAACACCGCCGCCGCCTGTTACAACTGCGACTTTATTTGTTAAATCTACTTTGAATGGAACTGCCATTTCGGAAATCCTCCTCTAAAATTAGGTTTTGGTTTAACTATGTAGCTTGGACTAGAATTCATGGATTTCCGCTTCAGGCGCTTCGCTTTCCGTGGGCGGGCCGGGGAGCCTCCTCGGCGCTATAAGCGCCTGTGGGGTCTCCCACTGTCCCTTTTCTCCCACTGGAGTCTCCGCGCCTTCCGCTTCAATCCATTTAGTCAATATTTTCAACATAAATAGTTGGTTGATTCATAGCAAACCAGCACTTATCGTAAATTACTTGTTTTTCCTGCTCTTTTGTTCTGCTTCCCATAGACCGTACAGGTAAGTTGCGCCAAGTGCACGGTCATAGAGGCCATAGCCAGGCTTTCCTGTTTCGCCCCAGATCATGCGGCCATGGTCAGGACGGATTGGACCTTCATAGTTGAAATCAGCCATTGCACGGATAACTTCATACATATCGATTGAACCGTAAACAGATGGGTGTGCAGATTCTTCGAATGAGAATCCACCTGTCAGCTTAACGTTACGGGCATGAACAAAGTTCACGCGGCCTTTTTGGCCAAAGTAACGAAGCATTTCAGGGAAATCATTGTCAGGGTGTGAACCAAGGGATCCACTGCACATTGTCAAACCGTTGTACGGGCTGTCGTAAAGATTGATGAAACGCTCAAGATTTTCTTTTTTGGTAATGATACGTGGCAAGCCAAAGATGTCGAATGGAGGATCATCCGGGTGGATGGCCATTTTCACGCCAGCTTCTTCTGCAACAGGAATGATTTCCTTAATGAAATACTCAAGGTTTTCCCAAAGCTTTTCATGATCGACCTTGCTGTAGTGGTCAAACAATACTTGCAAATCTTCTTTTTTGTAGCTTGAATCCCAGCCTGGCAGGGAAAGTTCGCCTGTTAGCGGGTCCATCTTCTTGGCAACTTCTTCTTCGAAAATAAGAGCTGTTGAACCATCTGGAAGACGGTAATCAAGATCCGTACGTGTCCAGTCAAAGATTGGCATGAAGTTGTAGCAAACTACCGGAATGCCAGCTTTACCTAGATTGCGAAGAGTTTCTTTATAATTTTCAATGTACTTGTCGCGTGTAGGAAGACCGATTTTGATGTCTTCGTGAACAGGAACACTCTCAATAACAGAGATTTCAAGACCTGCGTCTTCTACAGACTTTTTCAATTCCTCGATTTTATCCATTGGCCATGCTTCGCCAACCGGGATATCATAAATCGCAGTTACGATGCCTTTCATTCCAGGGATTTGGCGGATGTACTCCAAAGAGATACTGTCAGTTTTGCCATACCAGCGAAAACTCATTTGCATAATAAAGTTCCTCCTTTTATTTCACTTCAATACTGAAGTAGTTCTTTGCATTGTTGTAACAAATATTTTCAATAAGCTTTTTCAATAAATCCTTATCTTTTGGCACTTCCCCATCCTCAACCCATTCTCCAACAAGGTTGCAAAGAATGCGGCGGAAGTATTCATGGCGGCTGTACGAAATAAAGCTTCGGGAGTCAGTCAGCATACCGACAAAGTGCATAAGCAAACCTTGGTCTGCCAATGCATTCAGCTGGCGCAGCATCCCTTGTTTTGTATCATTGAACCACCAGCCGGAACCAAATTGAATCTTGCCGGCTACCCCTGGTTCAGTTTGGAAATTCGCAAGCGTACTTCCAATCAAATCGTTATGGATAGGATTAAGATTATAAAGAATTGTTTTTGGAAGAGAGTTGTCCTTGTCCAGGGCATCGAGCAACGCATTAAGCGGTGCAGCAACTTCACCTTCGTCATTGATGGAATCAAAGCCAGCATCTGCTGCCAGTTTGTTAAACATTCTTGTGTTGTTATTGCGAATCGCACCAAAGTGGATTTGCATTGCCCAATCGCGTTCCTTGTAGCACTTTCCTAAAAATACAAGAACAGCTGTTTTAAATTTCTCTTCGTCCTCAGCGCTAACGCTTTGGCCACCCAGTCCAGCTTCAAAAATTTTCTCGAGTTCAGCTGGCTCGGCCTTTGCAAATGGAATTGCTCCCAGGCCATGGTCGGAAAGCCTGCCGCCTTTTTGATGGAAGTACTCAACCCGCTCTTCCAGGGCTTTCAAGTAATCCTCGAATGATGTAATTTCCCGTCCAACGACAGTGCCAAGCAGCTCTACAAAGCCTTTGAAGGTATCTTTGTTGATTTCGACACCTTTATCCGGACGGAAGGTTGGCAATACGGTAACCGGAAAATCGCTGTTTGCAATTTGCTCATGGTATTGCAAGTCATCCGTCGGATCATCAGTGGTACAAATAACTTTTACATTAGAACGAAGGATTAGGTTTTGTACGGAGTACTCATCCTTTTCCAATAATTCGTTGCACTTGTCCCAAATTTTTTCCCAGCTGTTTTCATCAAGCAATTCTTCAATACCAAAGTACTTTTTGAGTTCAAGATGAGTCCAGTGATAGAGTGGATTGCCGAGTGTGTTAGGAACTGTTTTTGCCCATGCGGCAAACTTTTCCTTTGGGTCGGCATCTCCTGTAATGAACCGTTCCTCTACTCCATTTGCTCTCAACGCTCTCCACTTGTAGTGGTCACCCTCAAGCCAAAGCTCTGTGATATTGCTGAATTTCCTGTTTTCAGCGATATCCTTTGGCGAGAGATGGCAATGGTAATCATAAATCGGCAAATCTTTGGCATAGCTGTGGTACAAATCTACAGCTGTCTTATTTTTAAGCATAAAATTGTCGTGAATAAATGCTGCCAAGTCACACACCTCCTAAAAGTAAAATGATTAGCGATCAATTGCAAAAGACCGCGACATGTATCTCTCTACATCGGAAATCGGGATTAGATTGGCGTCGCCTTCAATCGTATGCTTTAAAGCGAAGCATCCGGTCGCAAATTCTATCGCATCTTGAGGCTTATAGTCGCTTATTAATGCATAGATGATTCCGGCCGAAAACGCATCGCCAGTGCCAACACGGTCAATAATGTCCACTTCCACTTCTCTGGACTGATAGATTTCCTTGCCATCATAGAGAAGAGCATAAAGCCGATTTCGGTTAACAGAAACGTGCTCACGCTTTGTCATGACAACATGTTTAAAGCCAAAACGCTTGCAAAGAGTATCCATAATCTCCTGATAATCCTTTGCAGATGGGTTTTCCGGAAGCCGCTCTTTTAAATCATGGCCGTTCTCATCAGGCAGGTTTAAAGGCTCTATGCCGATACAAACATCTACGTCCTTGATAAGCTCGGTCATTTTATCGCGTGCCACATCAAAAGGCCATAAAGCACTTCTGTAGTTAAGGTCGCAGCTCGTTGTCAGCCCCTTTTTCTTCGCAGCTGAGAGCGCTTCCTTGGTGATCATGAACAATTCGTCGTTCAATGCCGGAGTAATTCCGCTTATATGGAACCAATCGGCATCCTCAAAAATCGTATCGAAGTCGTATTCTTCTAGCTTGGACTCAGCAAAGGCACTGTGTTTCCGGTCATAATAAACCTTTGAAGAGCGGATCGAATACCCTTTTTCAAAAAAATAAATGCCAAGTCTATCTCCACCGCGCAAAACATGACTGGTATCAACGCCAAACCTGTTTAGCTGCTGCTCAGCACTAGTACCAACAGCATTTTGAGGGAGTTTTGTAACAAACGAGCTTTCAAGGCCAAACTTTGCCAATGAAACAGCCACATTAGCTTCTCCTCCGCCATAAACCGCATCAAAGGATTGTGCCTGGACAATCTTTTGAAAGTTTGGGGCGGAAAGCCGAAGCATAATTTCCCCAAGTGTAACTACTTTTTTCATAGAGTTAGTCCGCCTTTACTTCAGCAAGCTTGTTCATAAACGAACGGGCTACTTCCTGTACTGAGCTATAATCTCCATTTGCAACGCCCTTTGTTAGTGCGCTTCCGATTCCAACAGCAAATGCGCCATTTTTTACCCATTTATCAATATTATCGAGGCTTACTCCGCCGGACGGCATCAATTCCACGTGAGGGATTGGGCCTTTAACATCCTTTATAAACGAAGGTCCCATAAGGCTTCCTGGGAACAGCTTCACAACGTCTACGCCATATGAGAGAGCTTCCATAATTTCAGTTACAGATCCACAGCCGGGAAGATACGGAACAGCATAGCGATTGCACATTGTGGCAATAGCTCCATCAAAATGAGGGCTTACTACATATCTAGCGCCCTTCATAATTGCGATTCGCGCTGTCTCTGCATCCAGGACCGTGCCTGCACCGATGATCATATTGCTGTCACCGAGCTTTGTTAGTTCTTCTATGGCATCCTCTGCTCCAGGTGTTGAAAACGTCACTTCAAGGGAGCGGATACCACCCGCGAAAGCTTGCTTGGAAATTTCCACAGCTTCTTCTTTGTTCTTGCCTCGAATAACAGCTACTAGATAGCCTTTGTGCATTTCATTGAGGACTTCGTATTTTGGTAGCATTGTTTTACCCCTTTCCTAATTTGGTTTGGAAAGAATCTATATTTCCGGACGTTTCCAATAAAAAAATGTCGTACCCCGCAGGCACTTTTAACTAATCTTAGTGTGCATAACAACCTGCGTACTATACGAAAACTTTTTCCATTTTGAAACGCCTTTCATACACACTTGTATACTAGCATACATCAAAGTTTAATGCTAGTTATAATGATTATTTTTAACGAACTTTTTTCCCGACAGAAACTAGGAAAGGTTTCTTCCTTTATTGACCCCTGTTTAACCGATTCCTATCCTTTAAAAAAGGCTAACCTGCTGTCTAGATGAGGCAGATTATGAATCAGGACAACTTTTTCAAAATACAGGACAGTTTTCAACCGATACAGGACAGGTTTCGGGCGATTCAGGACAAATCCTATTCCATAGAAAAATCTCGCATCCTACAATCAGTTTTTTCTAAAAATCTGTGTTAATGGATATTGTTGATATATTCAATTGTTGGTTGGAGCGAAATCTCGTACGAAAATCCTCATATCCTCAATTATGTATCGCATAATTTCGCGCGAGAATTATTTATGGACGCTTTCCTTTAGGGAGCGAAAAGCAACATAGCCCAATTAATTATAAGGACAAGAACATACCCTTTTATGTGTTACCCTATAAACCCATTAGTAAGACAAACTGCTGATAACTTATAAAAAAGCCGTAAATCAGCTAAAAAATGTCGTCCTTAAGGATTTCCGGGATTTTCGAATGCCTAGGCTATCAGGATTTAGCCTATTTTAGCAATACATATAAAAAAATTACTGGAAAGACGCCTTATGAATTTCGGAAAAGCAACGAAACGTAGCATTCGGATATTTTCATACTCGCTGAATCAGTTAATCGGGGACATACTCCGTTTAAAAGGGGGAGAAATGTGGACAGCCCAATAAATTTTATTGGGCTGTTTTAGTGTTTAATTCCAAACAGTTTATCGTACGGCTGCTGAAGTAGCGAGACTGTTTAATACAAGCTCACTTACTTTATAGGCGCTGGAGAATGAGAGTTCGGATAATTGGCCTTCACCTTCACACCAGTCTCCACAGAAGAATATGTTTCGGATAGGCATGAAGTAAATTGGCATCCCTTTTTGCGTCATATTGCACTTAATTTCCTGCACAACTGCTCTTTGGGATATCCGTGGGACGACCAATTGATCGCGCCAGCCAGGGAATTTTTTATCATAAAGCTGCTCAATGGTTTGTTTAAATCTTTCAATCGCCTCCTTATTGCCAAGGTCTGATTGATTCATGTAGGCAGTTGCCTGTAAGAGCTGGCCGCCTTCCGGTACGCACCCTTCATCATAATAAGAAAGGTCGGTCACAAACACCTTGTTTTTTGTATCGTAAATATATGTATAAGGGACATCAATCCGTTCCTTTAATCCAATATCATACACAAATACCACAGTTGGATTGTACTGGGCATATTGCTGAATCGCATGTTCAATTTTAGTTCCGGCAAAAAGCTTCATTAATTCTTTTGGCGGAATGGCAAAAACAAACTTTTCTGCCGTAACAGTATGCTCGCCAAGCTTTACCGCATTGACCCGGTCTCCCAGGACTTCCACTCCATCGACCTTGGCTTTAGTCTGAATTATGCCGCCATTTTCTTTAATAACCCGAACCAATTCATCAATCAATGCCTGCCATCCACCACCAATATAGGAAACTGGTTTAGACGTTTTAAAGAGGCTATTATAATAAGAAAAATAAACATCGGAAGGGATGTTCTCAGGCTCCCTGGTAAAGAAATTTGAGCTTGCCAGAGTAAGCATCATGTCCTTTACTTCCTGGTCAAGGCCGCGCGTTTCCATCCACTTTCCAATCGACATGTGCGGATGCCCTTTTTCTACATTAGTTAGCGTTTTCAAGACTTCAAACGCAAATTTGACTTTCCCTGCTTCAGAAAGGAGTTTTGTCCGAAATAGCCCTTTAATATTGGCAGGTACATCTGTTAACTGGTCGCCAAGGTCATATTTTGCCTTTGTTGGGCTAAAATCGCGCCAATCAATGGTTAGCCCCAGCTCTTTTTCAATTTTTTTTAAAATTGAAACATCCCTTCCGTAAATGGCATGAGAACCAAAGTTAAAGGAAAAACCCTTAATTTTCAAGGTGACAGCTCTGCCTCCAAGATTTCCCCGTTCTAAAACAAGCACTTTCTTCCCCTGTTTTGAAAGCAAAGCAGCAGTCGATAACCCCGCTAACCCTCCTCCGACAATAACCGTATCAAAAGGTTGTTCAAATTTATTCATTTTGTAAGCTCCCCCATCCAAGTTGCTTAACCTTTATACTAAAATAACACCATGATTATAGTCTAAATCCAGAATTTGAAAAATTCAAATTTTCGGTTCCCAGTAAATACAAAAAAAACGGTACTCCTATTATAGGAATACCGGTCTTGATGTTGGCAGTTCAAAGTAGTTCAAATAAGGGCTATCATCCCTGAACAAATCCTCCCAAAGAGGCATTGGTTCCAGTATGTGGCGTCTTGCGATTTCTTCTGCAGATTCACATTCCTTATTTTCAATAATCTCGACAATTCTTTCATGTTGGGCAATAGCATCATCAAAATTATGCTGCATCTCGGATAATAGCCTTATTCTATTATAATGAGTGCTAATTCGGGTAATAGCAGCCCAGACATTTTCTTTCTTATTTCCTTCAAAAATAGTTCTGTGGAATTCTTTATCCAGCCTATGAAACTCCCTCTCGGAACCTTTCTGTCCAACCAATTCCTTTTGGAGGGCTACATTCTTTTTCAAATCAAAAAGGTTCGGAATGGGAAAGGATTCACAAGAAAGCTTAAGAATTTCCCGTTCCAAAGTAAATCTCATAAAGGAAGCTTCCATTATTAGCTGAGGCTTGATTTTAGAAATATACGTTCCTACTTGCGGAAATACCTCGACCAAATGTTCCTCACGAAGTTTCGCAAGCACTTCCCTGATAGGAGTTCTTGAAATCTGAAGAGCTTCCGCCAATTCTATTTCGCTAATGGACTTCCCTGGTTCAAGCTCAAGTGACATAATGGAATCCTTAATCACTCTATATGAATATTCCTTAATATTTTCACCAGGCAGTCTTGGTGATAGTGTAACCATGCGTTTTTGCACTCCCCATTTTATATACCATTGCTATAACCAATGATAGCATTCTCCCGTAAATCAAACAATAAGTTACCTAAATATCTTATCTATCTGTTAAAAAACAACAAAATTCAAACACATAACTTTACAAAAAAGGACCATTCACCCAACCAATTGAGGAATGATCCTTTAATATGCTTCACCTATAGCAAAACTTCTTAAATCCGTGTATCAATAAAACCGCAGAATGCATCTACTGGGCTTTCACCTTTGAATTCGGATTTGCCCATCAGCTTATCTACTAGCAGTTCTAGCGTTTGCTTTCTGCTGTCATACGTATTGATGTATGTTTTAACTTGTGGTACATCCGCCAAATGGTAAGGGTATTGAACAGATACAAAGATAGTCGGCAATTCATGTACATAGAAAGGAATATCCGGAGTACCTTTACTTGCCGGCCATACGATTCTTTGTACGGTTCCTGGGTTGACGTTTGCAATATTGATAACAAGGTCGTAGTTATCTGTCAACTCCGTAATTGGACGCTTCTGAGCATAAACATTGGCAATTGCTGCTCCTCTTTCTTCTTCAGGAAGCTTCATAATTCTTTCTTCTGTCGATTCCCAAACCATTACGTCGAAGCCTTGTGCCTCAAGCAATTCTTTCATGATATCGACCGCTTTTTCTTTGCTTCCGATCAATGCGCCGAATCCGCCTGCTACACCTTTTACATCTACCAATAGGACGCGCTTGTATTTTTCAGGAGTGATTGGCCAAATATCTTGCTTGTCCTTAACCAAAGTGATTGCTCTGTCAGCAACTTCCTTGAACAATGCTTTGTTCTCAGGAAGGCCAATTTTAGCAAGAGCTTCTTCTTTTGGAGGAAGAATTTCTGTTTTAGCCTTCTTATGAAGTCCGAGCTTTGCTTTCAAGCCAAGAATACGAGTTAGTGCTTCTTCAAGACGCTCGTCTGTAAGGATTCCGTTTTTATAACCATCCATCATGTAGCCGAAGTCTTCGTCTGGATCGTTGAAGAACAAGAATAGGTCACAGCCTGCAGCAATAGATGTTGGAAGAAGTTCACTTCTCTTCATTGCCCCTGTCAAGCCAAGCATGTGGCTCGCATCTGTTACAACAACACCATTAAAGCCTAATTTGCCGCGAAGCAAGTCAGTTGTAATTTCTTTTGAAAGTGTAGCTGGCATTAGCTCTTCATCTTTCACGTCTGGGTTAAAATGTCTTTCATATGAAGGCAGGTGGATATGTCCAGCCATAATGGATGGAAGTCCAGCATCGATAAGGCCTTTGTAAACCTTACCGAATGTTTTATCCCATTCTTCAGTTGAAAGGCTGTTTACACTGAAAGATAAGTGCTGATCACGCTCGTCAATACCGTCCCCAGGCCAGTGCTTAGCTGCAGGAGCGATTCCGCTTTCCTGGATACCTTTCATGTAAGCAAGGCTCATCTCGAGAACTTTGTCTGGATCAGATGAGAATGAACGAGTAGAGATGATCGGGTTGCGCCAGTTGTAGTTAATATCTACGATTGGAGCGAAACTCCAGTTACAGCCAATTGCTGATGCTTCAACACCAGAAACACGGCCCATTTCATAAGCCCATTTTGGATCATTCGTTGCAGCAATTTTAACTTCAACGCCGACTTCAGTACCATCTGTACAAGCACCGTTTCCGCCTGCTTCAGTGTTTGCTGCAATCAGCAAAGGAATTTTACTTTTTTCTTGAAGAATCCTGTTTTGCTCGTATACTTCCTCTGCTTTGCCAGGGTTATAACGAACAGCCCCGATATGATAGTTGTTAACCATTTCAGTCAAGTATTCTTCGGTACGGCTTGAACCCATGTTTACGAATAACTGTCCAATTTTCTCTTCCAGATTCATGGACCCAATGGTTTCTTCAACCCATTTAATGTCCTCATCAGTGAGGTTATAAGGTACTGCTTTTAAATCTACCTTTGCCAAGATTATCGCTCCTTTACAAATTAACGTTCAACGATCAACTGCTTAAAATAGGTTTTCCAGCCGATTACTCCGGTATACTAAAACGTAAAACCAATTTAGGCAACTGATGAACCGCCCTATATATTGTATAGGTTTTCATTGGTATACTAGCATACAAGTTAAACGTGAAACAAGTATTTATTATTATGGAAGAAGATAGCTGCACAATCGCAACTATCTTCCTAATTTCATTATTTTCTTTCAGCGCGCTTTGCTGCTAGATCTTCAGCCAATTGAACAGTGCGCTTTTTGTTTAACGGATATAGGAACACCATGATTAAGAATACAAGAGCAAATGTGAGTGCAGGAACTAATGTACCGAGAGTATGAATTCCTGAAAGAGTTTCAGATGTTTGTTCAGCAAGTTTGGGATTATAGCCTGCTGCAGCAATCGCAGCACCGCCGACACCACCTGCTACAGCCTGGCCAATTTTGCGGGCCATAGAATAGATAGAGTAAACTGTCGCATCTTCGCGAAGGCCTGTTAAATATTCATGATAGTCGATAACGTCAGTCACGAACGCCCAAACAACAAGGTTGAATATACCGTAACCAATCATAGCAACTGCCAGGATGGCAATAAACGTCGTTGCTGTAATATTTGGAAGGAGATATAGGATTCCGTATATAACAGCTGCCACCAATAAGCCGCCAGAAGCAACTTCTTTTTTACCAAATTTCTTAACTAGCGGACCAACAAATGGCATTGCAACAAATACTGCTAGAGCTTGAAGAAGTCCAACCATACTTAATGCTTTTGCATTTTCAAAATAATCCTTAAACAGGTAAACGTTTACAGTTCCAATTAACATAAACACAATCATGAACGACAAAGCGGCGACAAGGAACACCATTAGTGGCTTGTTTTTCAAAAGGCCTTTCATTGTTGTATTCAAATTTAACTTTTGCTTGTTTGTCTCATCCATTACAATACGTTCTGTAGTCAAATTATAGCAGGCCAGGTAACACGCGATTGCCAATCCGCCGAAAATTAGCGCAGCCAGCAGGAAGCGATCGGCGTCTGCCTTATTATTAACAAATAGAATCATCGGTCCAACTACGTTAATAACTAAACCAGCCATTTGCATTCCAGCTGTTCTCCAGCTTGATAATGCAGTACGTTCAACAGGATCGGCTGTAATAACAGAAGCCATCGAACCATAAGGAATATTGACAGTAGAGTACAAAGTTCCCCAAACAATATACGTTACATAAGCATAGGCTAGATAAAATCCTTCAGACTGTCCTGGAATATAAACGAACATTAGAATACCAGTAAACACAAGCGGGAAAGACATCCTTAGAATCCATGGCCTAAACTTTCCGTTTTTCCCTGCTTTCCTTGTATCGATAAAGCGGCCCCATGCTACGTCAGCCACTGCATCCCACAAACGCGCAATCGCGAATAACACGCCGACCGCTGCCGGATTCAAACCGAAAATATCTGTATAAAATACCATCAAGAATGCTGCTACAAGTATGAAGAAGAAGTCATTCCCGAAATCACCAAACATATAACCCAATTTGTCTCTCATACCGAATGGGCGAACTTTTTTATCACTCATGTTTCTCACCTCAAAATAAGAATGTGTTCAATAATAGCGCTTTTTGAATCCTGTGAAGCTTTAAAAAGGAAATGAAGAATTAGTATTGCAGTATACCCTTCTTTAGATGCCTCAGGTTAATTGTCTGTATAGTTATTTGTTAACCTGATATTAATATTCAAAGAATTCTAGTAGAATTCCGGGTATGAGAATTTCCTCCCTCACTCGTTATACTAGTATACTAGCATCCCTTGTATACGTTTGCAAGAAAAAAGTGAAACCGGTAACAATTTGTTCAAAACTTTAGGTTTTTTATTTCCATCTTTCTTTTTTTTCTTGCATTATATTAGTTTTTTACTATCTTAGTTGTAAAAACTATTCTTATCTACTTGGTAACGCTGACAAAATAAGTTTCAGGTAGGCTTTCTTCCTTGATAATCGAATTCACGTCAATAAAAAAACCACTTTTCAGTGGTTTCATGTGTTAACAGTTTGTATGGAATGATCAACAAAGCTTTTCTTTTCCCATGCCCGGCTTTTCCATCTGAAGTACATAACAATTCCGCGGAACCATTCATCAAATATGAATGCAATCCAGATACCAGAAAGACCGAAATCCATAGTAATTCCAAGGAAGTATCCTAATGGAACACTTATTGCCCACATGGACAGGAAGGCCATTTTGACAGGAAAATTGACATCACCAGCCGCTCGGAGCGCACTAATAATTACCATATTAAATGTTCGCCCTGGCTCCAGAATAAGGCATAGCAGCAAAAGCTTAGCTCCTTCCTGGATAATAGCTTTATTGTCAGTAAAAATGCCTAAAAGCGGTTCCCTAATTAAAACAATCGGAATAACCGAGACAATCGTCAACATCAGGCTCAGCCTAAGGCTTTTCAAGAGGCGGCGGTATGCCCCATCAAAATCCCCTGCACCAACTTTATAGCCAATCAGAATTTGCGTCCCCTGCCCCAGAGACATGCCAAACAGCATCATGAAGGACATAATATTCCATGTATAAACCCTAGTTGTAAGTGCCATCGCGCCAATAAGGGCAATAATTGCAGTCATTGCCATTTGGCTTGTATTATACATAAGGTTTTCACCAGCAGACGGGATGCCAATCCTAAGGATTTTTTTAATATAGGAGAGATTGAAGCTGGTATAATCATTCTGTCTTATTTTGAAAGGCAGGCGTTGATACATAATCCAGAAGATAAGCCCTACAGCAATCAATCGGCTAAGTGCCGTTGAAATGGCTACACCCTGGATACCCAGCTGAGGAATCCCGAATAAGCCATAAATGAACAAACTGTTTCCTATAAGATGGATGATGTTCATTAAAACAGAAATAAACATAGCTTCTTTTGTAAAACCGTTCGCACGTAGAATCGAGGACACTGTTACAAGCAAAGCTTGGGAAAACAGAGTTGCACCGACAATCAGCAAATATTGTTCTGCAAGCGTATGGATTTCCGGAGTTAGCTGAAATAAGCTTAAAAATTGATTCCTGAATAAGACAACCAATGAGCTGACAACAAGCCCAAAAATGAGGTTCAAGGAAATAGAAACGCCAGAGATTCTCCTGGCCTCCTTGATGAGTCCTGCCCCCAGATTTTGCGAGATGAGAACAGTCGTCCCGGTCGCCACGAACTGGAATACCAGAATAGCAAAGAAAACCAGCTGGTTCGCGACTCCTACAGCTGCAACTGCTTCATCCGAAACATAAGCAAGCATAAACGTATCGGTGCTGCCCATTAATATATATAAAAATGATTCTATGAATATCGGCCATGTTAAGGTAAATAGGCCAGGCTCGATGAAGGCCTTTTTCTGTACTGCCTGCATTACATTTCCCTTCTTTCAACACGCAGCTTAGCGCATTTATTGGATAAGGCGAATCCTCCTTCAGTGGGATTTTTCACTGATGATTAGTTTCTCAAAGCCCATTGATTTTCCTTAGAGCTAAACCCCGAAGAACAATCACAATTAATTCAATCGGACCTTCAAGTTGAAAACATACAAACCTATATTACTCTTTTTCAAAAAGATGTCTATAGGCAATTTTCATTAAAGAAACAGCGCGTACGCCTTGTTGACAAATAACGGGCCTGCGCCGTAAATAACGCAGAAAGTGTCAGGAACTTTAATAAGTCCTGACACTTTCATTCATTAAGTGATTGTTTCAAATTGTACCTTATGGAGGTTGGCAAAAATGCCGCCCCGCTCAATCAGTTCTGTATGAGTACCTTCTTCGGCAATTCCGTCTTCTGTGACGACGATAATTCGATCTGCATTACGGATTGTTGCCAGCCTGTGGGCAATGACAAGAGTGGTGCGATCCTTCGCCAATTCATTCAGTGCCCTTTGGATAATCCGCTCTGTTTCTGTATCAAGGGCGGAAGTGGCTTCATCAAGAATGAGGATTGGCGGGTTTTTCAAAAACATCCTTGCGATGGCAATCCGCTGTTTCTGGCCGCCTGATAACTTCAAGCCGCGCTCACCGATTTGGGTTTCATAGCCTTCTGGGAGACCCGCAATAAAATCTTTTAGATGTGCCCTGCGTGCAGCTTCCTCAATATCAGCCTGGGTTGCATCCAATGAACCGTAGGCAATATTCTCGCGAAGCGTCCCGGTAAACAGAAAGACGTCTTGTTGAACGATACCGATTTGGGAACGCAAAGACTTTTTAGTCATATTTCGGATATCAATTCCATCTATTGTGATACAACCGCCGTTGACGTCATAAAACCGTGGTATTAATGAACAAATAGTTGTTTTGCCTGCTCCGGAAGGGCCAACGAAAGCAATCGTCTCCCCATGGCGAATCTGAAGGTCAATTCCCTTTAATACCGGTTTATTGTCATCATAGCTGAAGGTCACATTGGTAAAGTCTATATTTCCATTTAGGCTGCTGACTTCAATTGCATCCTCGACATCGATTACATCGGGAGCCTGATCGATCAGCTCGGTAAACCGTTTGAAACCAGCCATTCCTTTAGGATATAGCTCGAGAATCGCACTAATCTTGTCAATTGGTTTGAAAAGAACATTTACATATAAGACAAACCCAACCAGTTCCCCGTAGGTCATCGTACCAGTAAAGCTAAGCCACGCTCCGTAAACAAGGACAATCAAGACCATAAGCCTAGTTGAAAAATACATGCCTGCAAGGCTAAATGACATAACTTTGTAGCCAGTCAATTTAGCCAGGCGGAATTTGCGGTTATTTTTCTTGAATCTTTCAATCTCAAAGTTTTCATTCGTAAACGACTGAACGACGCGAACTCCGGCGACACTATCCTCGACCCGGGCATTAACATCCGCAATGTTGCTGTACATGTTTTTCCATGCCGCATTCATCCTCTTGTTCGAAAAATACATTAGCCAGATGAGGAACGGTACAATAATCATGATGACAAGGGCAAGTTTTACATTAATGGTTAGCATTATCCAGAATGCGCCAATGAAGGTCATCGCCGCAATAAACAAATCCTCGGGACCATGATGGGCAAGCTCGCCAAGGTCAAATAGGTCATTTGTGATCCGGCTCATGATATGACCTGTCTTTGTGTTATCAAAAAAGCGGAACGATTGTCTTTGGACATGCTGAAAAAGCTCCTGCCTCATATCCGTTTCAATATTAATACCAAGCTTATGGCCCCAGTAGTTGACGATATATTGAAGGCACGTGCTTAAAACATATAAAAGCAATAGCCCGATGCTTACCCCGACAATAGCATTCCAGTTTTGGCCCGGCAGCAGTTTATCAATGAACCATTGTACTGCCATTGGAAATGCAAGCTCAAGCAATGCGACAATCACTGCACATGTGAAATCAATAATAAATAACCGCTTATGCGGTTTGTAGTATGTAAAAAAACGACGAATCATCCTGAGTAACCCCCTTTGTCTTACCGATTATAGTCTACGGTTGGCAGATTTTACAATACCTTAATAGGGGATTTGGTCACGGTCTTACTCTTTTACTTCTATATAATAAACTTTTACAATCTTTTAACCTCTAGTTAAAAAGTAAAGGGTATTAGTCCTCTATAATGAAAGGAAACTGAGATTATGGAGGGTTGATCAGTATGACAAAATTCATTCAGAACTGTTACGATTTTGAGTGTCAGCTTTTCTACAGTATCAATCGTCATTTCGAGCATAAAATCATGAGTAAATGGATTAGATTGATTACCCATTTTGGCGGTGCCTCTTTTACAATCGCAACTGTACTGTTTCTTCTGTTTTTTACAACAGGCAAAGCTGCTACTGCGGCTGCAGCCTGTGCATGGGCACTCGCAATAAGCCATCTGCCCGTCTATATAATCAAGAAGCTTTTCCCTCGCAAACGCCCTTACCTGGCGCTTGAAAGAGCGTTAATACCTGAAAATCCTTTAAAGGATCATTCCTTTCCATCCGGACACACAACTGCAGTTTTCTCAGTTGTGACCCCGTTATCCATCCAGTTTCCGGTCCTATCACTTTTCCTTATTCCTTTGGCATGTTCAGTTGGCCTATCCAGGATTTTTCTCGGACTCCATTATCCTTCAGACGTATTGGCTGGAGCCTTACTAGGGGTTACAACGGGCGCCATTTGTTTATCACTTTTATAAGAAGCAAAAAGGAACGGGAAGCCGTTCCTTTTGTCATGATATTAAAATCCCGGAAAATTGGATAAGTCTGACCAGCGGATGTATAAAAGAATGAATGCTAACACCCCAAGAACAAGGATTGTTACGGTTTGCTTGAAAGGGTCCTTTGCCCTTAAGTGGGTCACGACTCCACCAATCCCAGTTATTCCGAGTAGGAGTGCACCTGCGGCAGCCCAGCTTGGATGCCAATAGCCAACAATTAACGCCAAAGCACTCGCCACTTCAACCAGCCCAGTTACAACCCTGAACCATTGCGGCAGGCGCCAATGCGTAAAGTTATCAACATGCATTTTGGATCCTGTAATCTTCCCTGAACCAGCCATTAAGAACATGACAGCCAACAGTCCTTGCAGCACGTACGCTAAAATTTCCATTTGCCTCGCCCCCTTATAAATATATATGCGGTGCAAATAGGAAATTTCCATGAACAAAAGCTTTTAATTGAGCCTATAAAAAAAGCAGATACCCAGTAGAGAGAAACCTAATAAAAGAGCCTATTCTATACGGGCTTCTTATAACCTATTGGAGGATCTTATTATATCCTTTCATTATAACTAGGACAGGTATCTAGGAATCTAAAAAAGATGACCCTTGTTTATTACAAAGATCATCTTTCTTCCTATATTAATTTTGTAATCTTACTTTAATATACTCTCTATTCTATTAAGCTCTTCCTGGCTGAATTTCAGGTTTCTCAAAGCCTTTACATTTTCCTCCAGCTGACTTACTTTACTGGCTCCAATCAATGCGGAAGTTATTCTTCCATCCCTCAGCACCCAAGCTAAAGCCATCTGGGCAAGTGATTGGCCGCGTTCTGATGCAAGTTCGTTTAAACTCCTTACCTTTTCCAGCTTTTCTTCTGTAACATCGCTTTCCTGTAAGAAGCTCTTTGGTTTCATGGCCCTGGAATCAGAAGGAATCCCGTTTAAGTACCGGTTTGTCAGCAAACCCTGTGCAAGCGGAACAAATGCAATCGATCCGACACCTTCTTCCTGCAGCAAGTCTGTAAGTCCATCCTCAATCCAGCGGTCAAACAGGGAGTAGGATGGCTGATGAATTAAAAGTGGTGTTCCAAGCTCCTTAAGAATGGCAATAGCTTTCCTCGCTTCTTCGGCACGATAGTTTGAGATACCAACATAAAGTGCCTTCCCCTGCCTGACAACATGGTCAAGTGCCATCATCGTTTCCTCAAGCGGGGTTTCCGGGTCTGGACGATGATGATAGAAAATATCGACGTAGTCCAAGCCCATTCTTTTCAGGCTTTGGTCTAGACTTGAAATGAGGTACTTTCTTGATCCCCAATCACCATAAGGGCCTTGCCACATCGTATAGCCGGCTTTTGTTGAAATAATCATTTCATCCCTATAAGAAGCAAAATCCTTTTTTAAAATCTGCCCGAAGTTCTCTTCAGCGGATCCTGGGGGAGGTCCATAGTTGTTTGCAAGATCGAAATGGGTGATTCCAAGATCAAAAGCTTTACGTATCAAAGACCGCCCGTTTTCAAAAACATCCATGCCGCCGAAATTATGCCAAAGACCCAATGAAATTGCTGGCAGCTTCACCCCTGAGCGCCCGCAACGGTTATAAACCATCGAATCATATCTTTGTTCACTAGCTTGATAGACCATATATCTTACCTCCCTGATTAAAAACCCCTTATAAATTAACCATACTCTGACTTACAACATCGGGCAAGCTCAGGGAAAGAATTTATTAGGTCTATAGAAATCAACAAACCGGGACTTAAAGCCACGGGCTGGAATTGCTTATTCCTTTATACGAGCCTCGGATACGGCATGAAAAACTTCGTCGTACATCTTTTCAACACCGGCTTCGGATGCTTCAAATGAATAGGCATTTTCCTTTTGGATGCCAAGGTTATCGGCTTCTTTTGTGACGTCGATATTGGCACCCATAAAAATGAACTCCCAGTTGTATTTCTTCTGCTGATGATTGATCAGTTCCTTTACCTTTTTATAGGTAAATTCACGGCTTGCGTTTTCAAAGCCGTCTGTCGTAATCACAAAAATAACCTTTCCAGGCCGCTGTTCATCCGGGGTTCCCGCAAGCCTGCTGCCCACATCCAATATTGTTTTTCCTACTGCATCCAAAAGGGCTGTGGTTCCTCTGACATAATACTCATTGTGTGTCAGGGTAGCGTTTTGTGCTGGAATTCCATTCCAAAGGACCTCATAGCTGTCATCAAAGAGCACCGTGGTTAAACGCGTTTCTCCTTCGAGGCTGCCTTGCCTTTTGATAAAAGAATTGAAGCCTCCGATAGTATCGCTCTCTAGCCCGGCCATTGAGCCGCTTCGGTCCAATAAAAAAATGATTTCGGTTAAATTCTTGTTCACTATCCATCATCCTCCTTTTTGCTTCTGATATAATAGTAAACTGAATAATTGATTATATGGTCGCTTGAGAGGCGACAATTGGAGGACTTAGCGGATGCTTACTCAATCTCTTTTGCAGGAACTGCAGGAATACCTGCTTGAACATCAACAAATCAGAATGTTCGAGGATTCTATTAGTTCGAAGGAATCTTATGAGAGTGAACGGGTTCTTCAAAACATCTCCCCGCTCGAAATTGAAGATTTCATCAAGGGCAACCGTAAGAAGTCGTTAAGAGAAGTCCTTTTTTCTTTTATTGATGAAAAGGGATTGGCAGATTCCGAGATTTATAAAAAGGCGCTCATTGATCGGCGCCATTTCTCGAAAATCCGTTCCAACTTAAATTACAGGCCTAAAAAGAATACTGTGATCGCACTTGCACTCGCACTAGAACTAGATGAAGATGAAATTGAAGAGCTGTTAAGTTCCGCTGGTTACTCCCTATCAGATAGCGATACTTCTGACCTGATTGTAAGATATTTCATTGAACACCATATTTACGACATCCACCAAATCAATGAAGCTCTCGAATACTTCAGTGCAAAACCGCTAAGCGGCGGAGTTTCTCAGACAGATTAAAAAGCGGGCTTTGGCCCGCTCTTCTATGGGTAGTGATTCTCTTGGTATACTAGAGAAAACTACCTTGAGGCTAATCCACATAGCCACAAAGTGCCGGTTGTAGCGCATAGTACTTCTAAACTCAGAGGAGTTGTACTTTATACCGCCAATCGTAATTTAGAAACTAGCTTACTCGCAGGAAGGGAAGTTTATGTTTTTTGCTGTCAGGTCGTAGGTTAAAGCCTTATTGCTGAAATTTTGGGGGCTTACTGTAGCTGTTGCAGAAAAATATTAGAAACGTAAAACATTGGAAATTTAACCGGAAAACCCGGCAGATTTGAACTAATCTGCCGGGCTTCTAACCTTGAATTATTGGAGCTCTTCCTTAAGCAAACTCAAGCCCCTACTCCCATTTATGCTCTTTATAGCCCTTCTCTTTAATTCCTTTGTTCACTTCATCAATAATAGCTTTGCCACCACGCTGCATGTATTCGTCCACAAGTTTATCCCAGTCTGATACCGGTCGTTGGCCTGCAATCATTTTCGCTTGTTCGTTCATGATGAACTGCTTCAGGTCAGCACCCTTTTCTTGACTCGTGTTCGAAATAACTCCATGGGACGGATTAATATACATATTATGAGACTCATAGATTTCCTGCAGGGAGGTAACCAGTGCCTTCATTTCAGGAGTTTTATAATCATCGGCATATACCACGTTTGCATCTGAAGGAACATGTTCCCTGTTATCCAGGAAATATGTAGATGGTGCCAGCCCTTCAGAAGAGAAAGTTTCAACACGGACTGCTGCATTGCCTTCCATGTTGTAACCAGTGCCTGCTTTTCCCCACATCCAATCGAAATCAGCATTATCCGGTGTTTTTTGGTCCAGCGGGAAAAATTTCTTTCCGAAATCCACCATTTCTAGAGCCCTATAGGCTTTTCCTTCGTCGTCACCAAGCTTTGCATTCAGTGCCAATATACCTGAATAGCCAGATCCCATTGTAAAGCCCTGTGAGTTATCTGGTGCTTTAAATGGCGGCAGGGCAACGAACTCGGCATCAGGTTGAATTTTCTTTAACCCAGTCAAGTAATCTTCACTCATCCCGGATACGCCAGCAACAAAAATACCAGCTTTTCCAGAGTAAAATTCATTATTGGTATCGGCCCAGTTCAGAACAGCAAAATCTTTCGTCATGGCCCCATCCTTATACAGATTGGCAAAGAATTGGATCACTTCTTTACGGCCGTCCGAAATAATTCCAGGGATGAAGTTCCCGTCCTTATCTTGATGGTACCATGCGTCAGCATCCCAATAGGCCCCCATATTGTAGTTCGGGTTAATTCCTTCTCCAATTGCAAGGCCATACGTATCATTTTTGCCGTTTTTATCCGGATCATTTTCCGTGAAAGCTACCGCAACGTCCTCAAGCTCCTTATAGCTTGTAGGAACCTTCAATCCAAGGTTATCGAGCCAATCCTTTCGGATGATTGGTGTTAACGGATACGGGTTTGAATAACGAGGGATTCCATAAACCTTGCCATTTACTTTAAAAGAATCATAAACATGATCAGGAATTTTCCCAAGAGTATCATAGTGTTTCAGGTAGTCATCAAGCGGCAGAAAAGCCCCTTCCTGAGCCCATTGGTAAAACCTTGGGTCATCAGCGGTAAAGCCGATTAGATCCGGCATGCTGCCAGAAGCAACAACTGCGGAGGATTTTTCTGCATAGTCTGCCTGCGGGATAATTTCCGGCTTGTAATCTACATTAAAACGTTCATTAATCATATCAAGGCCCGGGCTTGTTGCTGGAGGCGGATCACCGAAACGCCATGTCATACCAGTTATCGTATATTTCTCGCTATGATCAAACGGGTCAATAGCGGTTTCCTTATCATCTTTTTTGTCACTCTCGCCCTTTGTTTCATCCGAGCTGCAAGCAATTGCCGTAAAGCTGAGACCTAGAATTAACAAGCCCGATAAAAGATCCTTTTTTCTCAAATTAACCCCTCCGGTTCATATTTTCAATGGGTACTAACATTTTCAGACTAGTGGCATCTCACATAGAAAATCAGCCTTTTACAGATCCCAGCATCACCCCTTTTGCAAAATGTTTTTGAAGAAACGGATACACAATTAAAATAGGAACGGTAGCTAAAAGAATTGCTGCCATTTGAACCGTTTCAGGCGGCGGCAAGGATTCCATCATTTCATGGCCGCCAAGAGCGGCATTGGGTTCGTTAACTATAACAATTTGTCTGAGGATAACCTGGATAGGCCACATTGCCGGATCACTCAAGTACAATACTCCGGTAAAGTAGCTATTCCAGTGGCTGACTGCGTAAAAGAGACCAAAGGCTGCAATTGCAGGCTTGGACAATGGCAAAATGATTTTAGCAAATATTTGCAAATCATTTGCCCCATCAATGACTGCAGCTTCTGTCAGCTCTTCAGGAATTCCCATAAAAAACTGTCTCATGATAATTAAATTGTATGGACTGATTGCTACAGGGATTATCAAGGCCCACCAAGTATTAAGCAGACCAGTTTCCTTTACAATCATGTAGGTTGGAATCATACCGGCAGAAAATAACATTGTAAAAAGAACAAGGAAGAGGAGAATCCGTTGCCCGGATATCTTTCGGGTCAACGCATAAGCCATTGTTGATGTAAAAAACAAGTTTACAAATGTTCCCACAACTGTAATATAAATCGTTACAAAGATAGAGCGGATGAATTGATCGGAGCCAAGAATATATGTATAGGCATCCGTTACCCATTCCTTTGGCCATAGAAAAAAGTCATTCTCCAGGAAATCGCTCAAAGTTGAAAATGAGACTGCAAATATATAGAGAAAAGGTAATACCATAGCTGCGGCAATAATGAGAAGTAAAATATTGTTTGCACCGTCAAAGATTTTTTCACCCGTTGTTCCTTTATACAAGCAACTCCCCCCATTTCATATCAATATAGGCCTTCTTCCCCGAAACGCTTGGCAAGCTTGTTAGCGAGTACTACCAAAATCAATCCAATAACTCCCTTGAATAAACCAACGGCTGTGGCAAAACTATAATTCGCCTGTTGAATCCCCTTAAAATAAACAAATGTATCAAGGACATTGCCAGATTCCATATTGAAGGGGTTCAGCATCAAAAAGATTTGTTCAAACCCGCTGTCCATCACGGTGCCCAGACGCAAGATTAATAGAATGATAATCGTGCTCTTCAATGCAGGAAGAGTGATATGCCATATTTGCCTCCAGCGGTTCGCGCCATCCATCACCGCTGCTTCATACAGGTGAGGGCTTATACCAGAAAGAGCTGCAAGGAAAATGATAGTTCCCCAGCCCGATTCCTTCCAAATAATCTGTAATACTATTAAAGGTTTAAACCAGGCAGGGTCGGTTAAGAAGGGAAGCGCTTCCATTTTAAATGCATCATTCAAAAAATTGTTGACAATCCCTTCACTTCTTAAAAAGATGACGGTAATACCAACTACGACTACCCATGATAGAAAATGGGGCATATAGACAATGGACTGAAGGAATCTTTTGTATACCTGGTTTCTTAATTCGTTTAGCATTAAGGCGAGCAAAATGGAGATTGGAAAGGCGAATATGATTTGGAGCAATGAAATTTGTAAGGTGTTCCATACTACCCGGATGACCTCGGGATCTTCAAAAATAAGTTTAAAATATTTCATGCCCACCCAAGGGCTGTCTGCAAAGCCGCGAAACGGGCTGTAATCTTTAAATGCCAGTAAAAGGCCGGCCATTGGAATATAGCGATAAATCAAGAAAAACAAAACTCCTGGGAGAAGCAGCAAGATCAAGTATCGGTCGCGCCATAGTTTGTTTTTAAGTTTGCTTAATTTGGTATCAGGCTGTGGTTTATTTTGAATGACTAGGGAAGGATTTTGTTCTGAGTTTTTCTTTACCTCCAATATCCAACTCCCCTTTCCTATGTATTTATCAATTGCCATCGTCTCTTTAATACATGTATACGACATGTATTTATAATGAAACAATAATACAAATTTTATGAAAATTCAATGCTTATTTTATGAATCTGGTGATTTTTTCTACTCCCAGGCTTTTTTATCTAGAAGTTCAAAGAGACGACATGATAGAAACATTAAGGGAAGGGCAATTAAGCTCCCCCCAAAAAAAGGAAGCAATCCGGGGATTTTCATCAGTAAATAATAAGGGAAGTAAAATCCCAGAGCCATAAAAACAGAATATAATGGATTGGATACGGTGATTAGAACCGTGTTCCTTATGTACTGAAGAATAGTTAATTTAAATTGGACATAAACAGGGAAAGCAAAAAGAAGTGCTGCAAGATAGACTGCGCCAAGTAAAAAAAAGAAATAGGCAAGAATGGTTGACCATAAAGCGGGAATTCCCCGGAAGAATTGAAGGTCTACATACAGAATTCCTCCAATGATGACCCACGAATACCCATATACGTTCGATTTTAAAAACTCTCTGCGGTATTCCTCCTTGAAATGTGAAAACAAAGGCACGTCAAGATTTCCCTCTATATGCCATTTTCGAATCACTGAAAACATGGCAACAGTGGAAGGGAAAAAGCCAGCAATCCCTGCTCCCAGGGCAATTCCCGCCAGCCATACGATATTAAGGTAAGCCAGCTTCATTCCCCAATTTCCGAAGCGGTATAAACTTCCCTTCCATCCTGTAAATTCCATACTCCTGCACCCTTTCCACACATCCACCTCAAATAGGACACTTGAGAATATAATCCTATTTTACTCAGAGTTTTCCAATATGCCAGATTACCTAATTATCTCAATTTCACTTCTACCCTCAGGCAAATCAAGCACTAGCTCCCCTTTTTCCGGAAGGTTAACAAACTGGTTTGCTTCGGCTACAGCACCGTTGATCATTACCCTTGAAGGTTCGCTGATAAAAAAAGAAACCTTTGTCCGCTGCTTTGCTTCCACCGTTCCCGTTGCTCCTGCTTCATGGAAATGGACGGATACACAAACAGTTCCGCTGGCGTGAAAAACAGCAGTTTTATTCACTAGTAATTGGTTGCCATTTATCAAGGTGTATTTTAAAGGTTCAGCATCTTCCTGCCTGAGTGAAACCCATCCCTGTTCACCCATTAACTCTACTATTTTATCTCTGGATGATTGATAAGCAGTATACCGGTCCTCATTAGTCAACATGTAATCGATAAGCGACTGGGACGCATCTTCCACCTTCAATTCGAACATTGCACCTGAATGGATGACACGGCAGGTTAATCGATTTCCGTCAGCACCATGAACATCCTCTGGCTGAATCAAAACAACCTGATAGCCAACTTCATCGGAACCATTCACTGACACTTCAAGGCAGGATCCATACCTCTCAGCGCCCGGATACTGGCTGATAGTTTTAGCGGTATCTGGCGGATAGCATATGGTTAGCGCCACGGCTGCGTGCTCCCCAATTAACCGTATCGTGTTTTCTGATGTCTCATCCCGTGGATGTAATTCCTTCCCCCCAGCCTGAATGGCTGCTGGGGTATGGTACAGGAAGGAAAGTCTGCTATCCTTCTTTTTCTTAACGGCCCTATCAACAATGAGAAAATATCGCCTATCCAGGTGGATTATTTTCCGTTCCCACTGTGAAATTCCTTTATCATAAGCATCGCCGGCTTCCCCGATGACATAAGAGAAGTCCTTGGAAGTAAACCACCCTGTTAAATTGCCTCCGCCTCTTTGTATCTGGCCTCTGCCGTCAACAAGCATACTGTTATGGCCAATCGTTCCCAGGGTGAATTCCCTCCTCGGACCTTCCACGTAGTCCTGATAGCCAGGATTTGTAATAAGCCATTCACCTGCAGCATGCAGGATGAAGTTGTTCTGGTCATAATGGTTATGGTCCTTTGCAGACTGGCTCGACGAAAACGCAAGAAAATGGTCTCCTTGCTTCCATCCGCTTCTGAAAGCAGCCCAGCCAATAAGCGGGAATACCTTTGAAGGACGGCCCTTGTAGAAACTCTCAGGCTCAACCGGCGCCGGTATTTTTTTCAAATCTATTAATATATCGAATTTCGGTTCAAAGTATCGATGAATGTACCAGCTTGATAATCTGTTACCTGTGTTGGATGCCAGTACTGACATTAAATAATAAAGGTCAAGATCATAAAAGGAGTCCGAGAAATTGACAAAACCCGGCTTATTTCCCGTACCTAGCAAATAAATAAAAAGATCGGGAAGTTGGCGGAAATAGTCATGTTTGATAAGATCGTCGTTTCCGGTTGACCGTTTCAAAATGTCAGCTGCCAGCAAAATATGTCGGGCAGCGACGTTCAAATATAACAAGCCCTCAATCTCGGGATCACTCAGCCGATTGTCCAGGTACCTGCTTATATACCCAAATGAATTTGTCAGAAATGGTTTTATTTCATCATGGTTGCTTCCATCTAGAATCGCCAGCGAGCCAATCATCATCGCAACACGCTTTGATGCAATAATATTATGGCTATCAAAATTCAGAAAATCTATTTCGAGAGGCTTAAGCCCCCTTTGAAAAATCGCATGTTCAATTATTTGTTTTTCTTCGTTCGTAAGAGTAGTAAAGATGGCATCATACCCTATAGCCATACCTATTGTGAAATGGGCAATGCTTAAATTGCCTTCTGCTCCTCTGTCCCCGAATTCAAACCACTTCGCAAATTTTGTTATGGACAAAAGATATTCCTTAACCTTTAAGGCAAATCTCTCTTCCCCTGTCATTCCGTAAGCAAATGACAGAACCTTGATCCTCTCTTCAATTGCCCTGGAGTACATGGTCCAAAATGGAAAATCTATATAGCCGGGCGGGTCCCCAACAGGTTCAAGCTGAACAAGGGGCAGTGGGATGTCTAGTACCACATTGCAGCTGGGATAGTGAACAGAAAATCCCTGTTCACTGGAATATTTCTCAGCAAGAAGTTCCACACTGCTCCATATCTCGTCAAACCGGATGGTGCTCCCTGTTCCATTGGCATTTAAGCGAGACTTAATTTCGGATATTTCTCCCTCATTGAACAAAACTCTTGGATGAGGCCTTACAGTTTCTATGAACCAATTTGTACCCATACATCCATCAAATCCTTTCTGAAGCAAAGGGTCGAAGGGCGGTTCCAGCAACAAGAAAAACCTCTTACTATTCGACCCTAGGCGGCTTATGTGATGGCCATTTCCTGATTCAGAAGCATATCAATTCTTTTGCATGAATCCTCGGGCGTTTCCATATTGGCCCAAAGCAGGTGAAGTTCATTTTCAATAAGTTCCAGTTCCTTAATTGTTACATTTAATTCTCTCATTGTCACTGCATGGGGCATTATATCCTTAAACGCATTGTAGTGAGTGGGATGCACTCCAGGCTGAAGTAAATAATTATCTTCCGCTACAAATCGGAGGACAGGGATTGTACAGCCATTCTGTTTAAGCATCGCTTGGGCTTCAGTACTGATCATATAGCTTATCAGAGCCTGGGCAGCCTCCTTCATGGTGCTATTAGCATTCACTCCGAGCCCGCCGCCAAGGAGCAATGTGCCTTGTTTAGCGCGTTTAGGCGGCGGCAGGATATCCCATTTAATTTTATGATCTCTGAACTCGTTCATAAAATAATAGGTTGTAAGGATCATCCCGGCCCTTTCCCGCATGAATAGATTTTCGGCAAGGTCGTTGCTGCCATGTGAAAATATTGGGGATACCTGATGCTTATACATTAGATCAACGCAATATTGGAGCGCTTCAATATTTTCCTTGCTGTTCATAACTGACTTTGAACGGTCATCAGTCATAAATCGTCCTTGATTTTGTAAAAGGAAGACAGGCCAACGATTCGATGATGCAGAAAAACAAAAGCCATATTGATCGATTAAATTGTTCCCGTCAAGGTCCCTAGTATTTTGGCGGGCAATTTCAAGCAGTTGATTCCATGTATCCATCGTAAAGTTTTCGGGAACACCTGCTTGGTCAAACATTTTTTTGTTATAGCAGATCATGACAGGTGAAAATACGAAAGGCGTAACGAGGACTTTGTTTTGATAGGTAAACATATCAAAGACCTTTTTATAGCTATCCTTTTCGGGATCAAAGTGATCAGGTAGAAAAGGTTCTATAATATCAAGGCGTTCTGTTTCTACAAGCTGGCGAAAGTGGTAATCAGAAACCATAAAAACATCCGGGCCATTATCTGTATCAATAGATTTGGTTAAATTATAGATATATTGACTATTTGGCATAACCTGCAAATCAACCTTTATAAAGGGATTCAGCTGTTCAAACCTCTCAATAATCTGCTCGACAATCTCTATTTCATATGAATCAGAAAACCAGCCGAGCGTGAGGGTTTGCTTTTGGGTATCGTGGGGAATTGTTACCCGATTTCCCTTTCCCGGGATTTTTTCAATCAGGCCCTCCTCAACGAGCTGAGCCAGAGCTTTTCGGATTGAAACCCTGCTTAAGTCATATTCTTTGCTTAATGTATTTTCAGGAAGAATAAACTCGCCTGGTTTAATTAAACCAGAAATAATTTCTTCCTTTAATTCGTGGATAAATTTATTATATCGGTCTTCAAAATCACTTTTTCTTTTAAGCATATATACAGCTCCCATACAGCATGATAACCCTTATTTTAGTTGAGTTATATAGGTTTTGCAAAACCCTTTTCCTTGCCGCCTTAATCCTCATTCGCATACAGCCAGTGATCAAGGAAAGAATAAGCAAGCTCTCTAATTTCAGGAGGGAAATCATGGCCTGAATTACCGATTAATGAAACAAATTTTCCCTCTTCGCCCAGCCAGCTATATAATGCAGCCAAATCAGCCAGCCCCTGGGCGGCCGGCTGCCAATGCGGGAAAATCTTGTCACTCTGTCCCATCCAGAAAAATAGCGGAATTGGTGCGGCCAGAGCAGCTATTTCATTAAATTCATAGGGGACTTTTCCATTGTTAATATACTCGCTTATTCTTGGGATATGGGAAAACCAGTCCCGCTTTCCCCATCTATGGGTTTCAGGATCACCGGCAAAAGTCGAGAAGCCGCAGCTGCAGACAGCAGCCTTAATCCTCGAATCTATCCCGGCCAGAAAATAAGCGTTATAACCGCCCAAGGAATGCCCAATCGCGCCTATTTTCTCTGAATTTACCAGATTTATAGTTTCAAGAAGAGAAATCCCTTGCCTATGATCCGAAATCATCTTTGCAACGGCAGACCATTCGGGGTGCTGATTATAAAATGGGGCTGTATGGAACGGTTTCTCGTTCGGGAGAATCCGTTCGCCTGCTGTAATCGTATCAGGGGCCAGTACAATATAGCCCCTTCTCACAAGCTCTCGTGCGTAGGTGCGATTTTCCCTTCCAGACGAGAGGGAGATATCATTCTTCCCAACCTCACTGGTCGGATGAAGGGCAAGTACAGCCGGATAAGTATTTCCACCAGTATTCCCACCCTGAAACAACAAGTGCTTTATATCCTCTTCGGCCAACAACTTATGACTAGGTTCCCCTTCCACAGGGACTAGTATATTAGCTGGAACCCAGTCGGCATGAACGGAGGAATAACGGACTTTGATTAGCAAATGATCATCAAATATAACCCAGGAAACAATATCTACTTCAACTTCTACAAGTGGCGGGATTCCCCCGATGGACTCCAGCCATACGTTTAAAATCGATTCTCTTTTTCTCCTCCATTGGTCGAGTGTGCTGACATTTTTAAGCAAAGGAGGAATTCCGGACGAGGCCATTTCTGTTAAGGAGTACAAACTCTCATCTCCAATTGGTTTTATAGTCATTCAAGGACAAGGCTAACCGCTACTCCATTTCGGCATATATGCTGCAGAGATGGCTGCCGCTTCCGTAAAAAATCCTGCCTTCATAAATGGCTATCCCACTTGTTGCATGAAAGGGCAAGGACATGTTAATATTCGGTTCCAGTAAAGCCCCTTCTTGTATCCTGATAGACAAAACCGCCTTGTTCAGCAGGACAAACAGAGTGCTGGAGGAGCGCTCGAACGCAAATCCATTCCGCACTATAGTACCGCAATCGGAAACATCCTTTTGATAAAGAACTTCCTGTGTAAATGGATTGCAGACAAAGTAAAGGCTTTTGTCTGTTAGGCAATGGGCTCTATCGAACGGGTCGACAAAGATTTGGGCAATTTCACGTGCTCCTGCAATAGGGACAAAACTAACCGTCAGTTTTTGCAACTTCCGATCAAAGAGATACAAGCGGGCTTCTTTTTCAGATGTTCTAGCCCCTCCAGGGGTATCAATGCTGGTACCCCCCAGTATCTCTCCCGTTTTCATTTCACCAAGGCTGATTGTGCTTTGATTAGGAACCAGCCGGTCATGGGTAATAACAATATTCTTTTGTGTTTCCACATTGTATATACCAAGACCGCCGCCAATCATGCCATAACCAGGGAATCCGCCCCATGCGATATGTTGATTGTCCCTTAAGGAAATTGCACAGCGTGGCCGATGAATATCCTCGGTCCGAAGGAGTAGACTTGGGTTTTTCCCCTGCACAATAGGCTGCTTCAAATCAAAGCTATACAGCTTGCCACCTGCATAGGCAACGCCAATCATGTAACCACCCTGGGAGGCATAGGCTGGTATGTTTCCGCCTCCACCTTCTTCAATGACCTCGCCACCGTAATTAGCTATCTCCCCTGATATGAAATCATAGCGAAAAAACTGCAGCGGATGCATCGATGTTCCGTATAGATACCCTTCAGGGCTGCTATACAAGGTTGATAAAGCTGCCCCGTCCGAATGATACAGTAGTTTTCTCCGTTTTGGCAGTCCAATTTCTTTATTCAGAAAAACGGCATATCCCTCCGAGAGGCTATATGAGAGAACTCTATACTCCGCTTCATTATTCCTGTGGACTTTTTGGAAACCACTGCCGGAAAAATGGGAGGAAGGCAGCTCGGTATCGCTTATTTCCTGGTGAGTACCTTCGGTGAATGTTAGCCACCTGGAAGAATGGTTCACTTCCCTCATATCATTGGCTTGCCAATGCCCGTAAACCGCATTGTCCGTACCCAGGTAAACATACCCAGCTCCTTTATTCCGTTCGGACTTGGGGACGAGGCTTTTTTTTATGCCTTTTACAGGATGGAAAGCGACAATGTCTTTATGCTCGGTACCTATCCCGATATAAACCCATCCCTCCCCATCCACCGCAAGGCTTCCCGCGTATTTTTCAACCGGGTCCACGGAACCGTAATCAACGATTTCCTTGCTTTCAGGGCTGTACCGCAGCAAATGGCAATGGGGGTAAGAAGTAAAGTAAATAAACCCTTGGCGGTCTTCCGCAAAGCTGAAGCCAACAATTTCTTCCCCATTATCAATAGCCTTAGAGAAAACAAAACCTTCCTCCAAAAAGGGGTCAAGAACCAAAAGCATATTTCCGGCACCAGTATAAAAAAGCCCTTTGCTACTAAAAGAGGAATAAGGGTACTCTTTGTTGCCATCCGGGAATAAAACCTGCCTCGAAGCTCCAGTTTCAGGGTCTACAATCAATGCAAATCCTTTCGCAGCTATGACAAACCTCGTCTGGCCCTCCTTGATGCAAAAAGCGGCAGTCCTTTCCTCTTCAGCCTGAACCGGAATTCCGTGGTCCATAAATAGCGAGCTTCTCCCCAATGACGTTCCTCCTTTCTACTGTGATAAATCTCGGAAAAAAGGGCCTGCCCTTCTTAACGGGCATAATAAGCGGCAACTTTTTGAATAGCCCCAATCATTTCCTCAACGTCCCCATCCGTATAAAATTCATTAAGGTTAACGCGAATCGCAGTCCCAAGGATATGTTCCGCGTTAGGGCAGCTGCCTGGCGAATAATCATAAGAATCCTGGTCAAAAGGAAAATGGCTGTTTTTATAGGCATGTTGATTCTGAAACAAAGCCTGAGCATAAAGAACCTTTGGAATATAGCCGGCCTGATTTGGAATGCCTTCCGCTTCGAGGGCTTCGGAAAACTCCTCTCTGGAGCAGGTCAGTTCATCCAAATTCAATGTAAACATATAAAACCAATAGCTGCACCAGCCGCCTTCGGTTATTTTCATAGGATTTATGCCTTTTAATCCGTTCAACCCCTGATTCAGTCTCTCGCCTAGCTGATTCCGCCTTGTGCAAATCCAGTCGAGCTTCTTAAGCTGCGCTATGCCGACAGCCCCCTGCAGCTCGGTCATCCGGTAATTCGGTGCCAGGTATTCCAAATCTTTTGTTACCGAACTGCCATGCCGTTGATAGTTTTTATCCGCAAAGGCATGTGTCGTGTAGTAATCTTTCTCATCTCCCGAGTTTACCGTAACAATGCCGCCATCCCCAGTTGAGATATGCTTAAAATCGTTTGTGCTGAAACAGCCATAATCACCGATTGTCCCAGTGAGTTTTCCTTTGTACGTTGTAAGATAGCTTTGGGCACAATCTTCTATCACCTTAAGATTATATTTTTTTGCAACCTCCATTATTGAATCCATTTCGCACGGGTTCCCTGCCAGATGGACTACAAGGATTGCTTTGGTTCTCTTCGTAATCTGTTTTTCAATGCTTTCAGCTGTAAGATTATAGCTATGGGGATCCAGATCGGCAAAGACCGGGACAGCATTTTGATAGAGTATCCCAATGATTGTGCCTTGATCTGTAATCGGGCTTGTAATGACCTCGTCGCCCACCGTCACTCCGGCAGCTCCAAGTGCTATATGGAGGGCAGCTGTCCCTGATGAGGCAGCGACGCTGTATTTAACATTGTAGAGATCATTAAAATCGGAGAGAAAGCGCTTAACCTTGTTTCCAAAGTGATAAAACAGTGTGTTCTGTTCCAGTGCCTCCAGTAATTCCCTGGCTTCCTCCAGCCCGAATCGTTTTCCCGTACCAAATGGAGTTGTTTTTACCTTTTGCCCCCCGTTAATTGCCAAGTGGGTGTCCGTATTAATCATTTCGCTCCGCTCCTTTTACAAGACATATGATACTGGCTTGACTTTCCGGCACTGGAAACCAAATCTTGTAACAGTTTCCGTATCTCCCTGTAATTGCTTGGTGCCTTTGTCGGCTTCAATAGGAATAAGCAAGACAAGGCCGTCCCGTTCAACTTGGCCGTCAATCTCTATTTCGCCTGAAATTCCCTTTATGGATACTTTTCTTCTTTCCCGTTCCCATTTATTGATTTCTGCACTCGTCCAAAACGTAAATCCCTGGCTTTTGGCTGTTTTCATCAACTCAATAAGTGCTTCCCTGACAGGCGGCTGATTGTAAATATGGAATTGATGGAATAGAAAATGGGCTACGCCATTGACACGTTTCACACCATCAAGGAAAGGCTGGATAACACTTGAATCAGCTAATGTATTATGATTTAAATCCTGTGTCAGGAACCCTATTTCCACCACATCATAAAAACGGTTTTTCTCATCCGCCCAGGCAACCGGAAAGTAAGGATGGCTTGTGCCGAACAGAAAGCCTATATTCCCCTTTTTGCTTGGCCCTCTTGTCTGGTCGGCCTGAATCCCATGCTTTTCGCACCATGAGAACAGTTCACCCCAACCTTTAAAAAGTGTATAGTGATTCTTATTGGATACAATCTCGTTTGTTTCTGTCGAATTTTTGACCCAGTCCAATTGTGAGATGAATTCATCCTCCGACCAGATTCCATCATCCTTCTCAAGCGCATTATAATGAAGGGCAATTTCATGGCCATCGCTTTTGATTTTTTCATATATTGCCGGGCTGTATCCAGGAGCAATCATGCACCAGGTTGAATTGACACCTTCCGATTTCAATGTCTCAAGCGTGATCAAAGCAGATTCATCAACGTTTAAGTCACTATCATGTGAAATCATCGCCATATGCTCGATACCATCTGGCCAATAATCTAAAAATGGGAGTGTCAGCCCTTTTTCTGCTGCACATGCAAATACATGCTCCACGATTGCTTCCTTCCAGAGATCTGCATACGGCAGGTTAAAATAGGGCATTCCTGTGTCAGTAACGGACCGGTCCATGACCCAATCCAATTCGAACCCATCATCCGCTTTTAATAAATCTTCATCCAAGTTAGCTGTTCCATCCGGTGCCGGAATGCCATCTTTTTCAACAGGCCCGGTTCCTTGCTGAAACCCTACGATTGTCCTAGGAATCGAAATGGACCAGCGCTCGATTTTCCCATCACCATATTCAATCCGTTGGAGTGCAGATTGAATGAATTGTTCCGGACCGTCTTTTGTACGGCTTAACATGCCTTTTGACGCGATGGAAAAGACGCCCGCAGTATTCTCCCAGGTTTGGGCATTGAGGAAACGAAGCGGCGGCATTTCCTTTGACAACAGGTCTGATAATAGTGCATATCCTTTTTCTACTCTTCCGCCTGCCGCCAAGCCCAGACTTTCTTTCACTCCATTCAAGCCCCCATAGGAAATAAGCGTCCCTCCTGATTGAATATAGGATAATAGTTTTTCAGTTATCACCCCTTGATCCCTGCAAAAAACTTCAATTATCACATCATAGGAATGAAAAGGGGCCTTAATATCGATTTTTTCATAAGGAATTCTTAAATGGTCAAACACCTCGAATAGATAAACCTCAAATACATTTTCCCCATCTGACCATCGCTTTTCGGCTTCTTTTTGGTCAAATAGAAGACCTAATTTGGCCATCCTCATACTAATTTCACCGTCTCTCTATATACATGTATTTAACATGTATTTTATTTTCCTTTATAGTATTATACTTTTTAAATTCTTTCAATGAATAGTTAGACAATTAAAAAATTATCCGTTGCTCACCCTGGGTTTATTTTAGCGGCAAAATGCCCGGGAAGGCATCCTTTCCCGGGCTGCAACAAACCAATTATTTTATTCTTCTTTATTCCCACCTGCATTGTTGATCCAGATTGCAACAGGCTTTGTTTCAACCGTCACACCGTCCAGTTTGACCGTTGCGGTTATCTGTGCCCTTCCGCTTTTTACAGCAGTTAAAACGCCATTTTCAATCGAGAGCATTTTTGGCTTGTCAATTTTGTATTCCACAGTTGCATCCGCTAGCTCCAATGTACTTCTTCCCTTTTCAAGGAGTCCTTTTATTTTCAATGGAACACTGTCACCAACTGTCAGGTTCTGGTCTTCAACAATGAGTTCCGCATCTTGAAGCTTTACAAGAAGCGATTCATCTGAATACTTGAACAGATTGATCCCGCTGGATAGGTAGAAGGATCCATAATCATCCTGTGCCATATGATCGACATTGCCCGCAATAAATTCATATGCACCGGTAGCTGGCTCGAATTTAAAAAACTTTCTACTGATGATTCCATAAAAATTCCCGTCTGTGCCAATTTCCAAATAGGCATTCCGCCAGTTGCTCGATGCTTTCGAATCCAGTTGATGAGAGGAAATGATCTCGTTTGTCTCAGGATTAAGTGAGAACAGGACTCCATCGGCCATTCCCCAAATATTTCCGTCCGGCCCGACTGTCAAAGCTGTTAAAGCCCTCTTGCCGGGAACAGGAACGAATTCAGCGATTTTTTCCTTTTTTTCCACATCCCATACGAAAATCTTTGCTTCTGTAGTTGTCGGTACTGATCCCTGTCCGCCAGCAACTGTAGTCCCGCCGTATACCAAGCCATCCTTATAGGCGAGGGAAACGATACTCTGGTCCGGAATTAGGTTCCAATATACCTCTGGCGCCTTTTCGCTGCCTGGCTCATAGATTGCAAACGCTCCACCCAGATTTCCGTTTTTAGGTACCGTACCTATAAACAGCTGATTATATTCAGAGACGCCCAGCATGGCAAATGGCCGATCCTGAGGGGTATAACCAGGTATTTCTGTATTTTTTTCAAGGCTGAATAGTAAATCAGGATTCAGTGAACTTGAATCGGTCCGATTCCATTCTTTGAATGGATCAAACTCATAAAACTTGGCATTTGGATAGATTCCAAGATACATTTTGTCATTCAGATTGGCCATCCCTTCACTCTGGCCAATCCCATCGAATCGAATATTTTCCCCTGTCGTAGGAACATACGCGCCCATATTCCCAGGAAGATACCCGGCACTGTAGATTTTTCCATCAGGTCCTTTGTTTAGATCATGAATTAAAACAGGCTCAGAAGGCAGTGCCAAATCAGTAAGCTTCAATTTCCCGGTCTCTAGGTTATATTTATACATTTTTCCGCTGTTGCCTGAGAGGCCGACCATGGTATAACCCGGGAAGCCTTCTTCATCTAATTGCAAAAACTTGTAGCTGATTGCACTTCCTTTAATATCAACCCCAAGTGACTTGAACGTATTTGTATCAAGGTCATACTCGTGAAGAATTCCAAGGTGAGTATAATATACTTTGTTCGACACAGGGGATTTACCCGAAGTACCTCGTGACGATTCAGGGATATCAAAGGTTTTTTGTCCCGTATCCCCATTTACCGCTTCGACCAATTGGCCCGTCGCCGTATCAAGGACAAACATTTCAAAGGTATTTTCTTTCTGCGCAAACAGCTTTCCGTCCACTAAATTCATGTCATATACCGAAATAATATTCGAATATTGAGGCGGCAAGATATTGCGCTTTTCCCCAGTCGCAATGTCAAACTCAATTAGGTGCGCTTTATTGCCGACACCTGCATAAAACTTGTGGTTCTTTTCATCATAGACGGTACTCCTTACCCAGCCTTGACCTTCTGCCAATGTTCCAAAGTTCGTAAACTCGTTCGTGGCTGGATCGTACTGATACACACTTCCAGAGCTATATGCTCCTCCGTAAATCTTCCCGTCACTGGCTGTATCCATTGGGTACAGGACTGCATCCGTCGATTTTACTGGATGGCCAAGATTTACTAATGTATCTGTTTCCGGTATATAGCGGAAGAGATAGCCTTTGTTATAGCCGCCTAAGTAAACGCTTCCATCCGCAGCAACCTTGACTCCCCAGGCACCTGAAGTGTCCTCGAGTGGATAGCTTTTGATAAGCTGCTCTGTTTCAACGTCCACAATCGCAAACTTTGCAGGTGCACCTGCAACAACGGTATATAAAACATCCCGCCCGTTTGCATCCTTGCCAATATCGCCAAGCATGACAGTCGTCTTGGAGACCTGGATACCTAAATCCTCGCCAACCTTTTCAATTGGCAAAATTGGCTTGATTTCAGTCAGGCTGGCATCATCAAAATAATAAGTCCCGGTATTGGCTTGGCCCGAATAGAACAAAATCGCTGCCGAAGCTGCATTATTAGGAGCGGTTGCTGTAACGCTGATGTCCTTCCATTCTGTAACAGGCCCTCTTACCGCTGTGTTAAAACCAGTAATATAAGTACCTTTTTCATCAAAAAAGCGGATATAAATTTCCCCGGATCCTCCTGTGCTTTTATGCTTGGCTGATGCTCGATACTCCCAGCCCGGGTTGACCGGTACATTGTCACTAATCAAGCCGTAGTTTCCTCTATCACTATCCTTTATTTCAAGGCTCTGTTTGCCTGATGCATGCTCATGCGAGGCAACGGTAACGCCGGCCGTCCCAAAATTTTGCTTCCAGCCTGGTATTACTCCATTTTCTGCTAGTTCTTCAAACCCCGGATTCAAGATTTTCAATTCGGTTTCATTTCCCTGTGCGGATACAGACTTTAGTGTAATTGGATAAACAAGCTGTAAAAACAAGATGCAGCACACTAAAACAATAAAGCTTCTTTTTTTGTTCATGCTCCCACCTCAATCGTTTTAATTTATAAAACTTTTTTAAAATCCCTCCCATTTTTTAGAATATTAAGTTAAAATACATGTATATGACTTGTATTTATATTAAATTTTATCTCAGTTGTTTGAAAAATCAATTAGTTTTTGAGGCAAATAGAAAGAACAGGACTTTTGCCTTATGCACAAAATTCATTCATAACACTAAGCATCAGTTGCCCACTCTTTGTCGCCATGAAAACCTGTAGGTTACCTCATGACGTTTAGGTTTGCTCGTACGGTCATCAAAAAGGCCCGCTGGTGACCACACAAAGATTTAAGTTTACTAACCACTATGTAGAAGCCTGTTATTTATCCAAAAAGAAACAAGCTTACAATTGTTGTTTCTACCGTCAAAAGGTTGAAAATCATGCAGTTTTATTACTATCAAATGAAATAGAGGTGGCAGGGTTGAAAACAATTGAACAAGTTGAAGAAATTATGACAATTCCGAGCAATGAATTAATCGAGGATCTCAAAAAGCTGGATGGCGACATTATGATTCTTGGAGTTGCGGGTAAGATGGGGCCTACTTTAGCCAAAATGGCAGTCCGCGCACTAAAGGAAGGCACTATTCCCAAAAGGGTAATCGGCGTTTCAAGGTTCTCGTCTGGAACCCTCCAAAGTGAGCTTGAGCAAGCTGGCGTTGAAACGATTGCTGCCGATTTACTCGATGATCAGCAGCTCATGGGCCTGCCTGACGTAAAAAATATCATTTATATGGCTGGAACCAAATTTGGTACGAAGGGCAATGAACATAATACATGGGCCATGAATGCTTACCTGCCCGGCAGGGTCGCTGAAAAATTTAAGCAATCACGTATCGTCGTATTCTCAACAGGAAACGTGTACCCCCTTGTTCCAGTCGCAACAGGCGGCTGCGATGAGAATCACTCAGTCAACCCAATTGGGGAGTATGCACAATCTTGCTTGGGACGGGAAAGAATTTTCACTAATTTCTCACTCAAAAACCAAACCCCTTTAACGATCTTTCGATTAAATTATGCAATCGATATGCGCTACGGTGTCCTATTGGAAATCGCCCGCCAGGTATACGCAGGAAAAACCGTCGATTTGACAATGGGCCACGTGAATGTAATCTGGCAGGGAGATGCCAACGAATACGCAATCAGGTCGCTTCTTTTGGCAAATACACCTCCAGAAATCCTGAATGTAACCGGCCCTGAAACAATTTCAGTGCGCTGGCTGGCGGAACAATTTGGAAAGGCTTTTAACAAAGAGGTTTCTTTTGCCAATGAAGAACAGCCTACCGCCTTGCTTAACAACTCTGGAAAGGCCCATAAACTATTTGGCTACCCGAGGGTTTCTTTGAATCAGATGATCGAGTGGACAGCCGAGTGGGTTGCCGGTGGTGGCGTTACTATAAATAAACCGACCCATTTCCAGGAACGCCAAGGTGCCTATTAATATTGCCGGCATTAATGAAGTGCTGGCCAGACAAGGATTGCTAAAAGGAAACTGGTGCCTGCTTGAAAAAGATAAATTGGGCCCTGGCCAATCAGAAGAAATTAATCGAGTCTACAGAGATTATCCTCACTTAAATGATGATGATTTTGTAAAATCCTTTTTAGGGAAGTGTAGAAAAGTGGCATCTTAAAAAAACAGAGGAAAAGGAACACTTTCCAACTGGTTGGAGTGTTCCTTTTTTATCAGGAGGATCCAAGAGAACTATTAAAATTCACATGATTGGCACTAACATTCACTTCCCATACTTTTCATAGATTGGGGAATTTCCCATTAAAGTATCTTTACAGCCCCAGACCCTGGCGTACGGCCGTCATATATATTACTAATACAAAACCACTATTCGCATCGTTCTTCACCACAAAGTTAGCTCCTTTTCGACATTAAGGATTTTAATCAAACGTTTGATTGAATTTCTTCAATAGGTTGAGTTTTCTGGGCTTATCCAAAAAAGTCCCTGCAGAAAAAGTCGAAAAACCTGCATGCCACCGCCCAATAAAAAGGGCATCCCAGACGGGACACCCTCTTTATTCCAACTATGCTTCTTGCTTTACTGCTTTATCTTTTTCAAAAAATACTATTAGCCCCGGCAGCAATATGCCTCTGATCAGGAACGTATCGAGAAGGATGCCGACCGCGACGATGAAACCGAACACGAACAGCAGCTGGATTGGCTGGGTCATTAGGACAGCAAATGTTGCGGCAAGAATAATTCCCGCCGAAGAAATGACGCCTCCTGTATTGGCTACTGCAATTTCAACTGCTTCTTTCACGCTATGCTTTTTCCTTTCCTCTTGGAAGCGGGAAATCAGCATAATATTATAGTCAATTCCAAGAGCAACCAGGAATACAAACGAGTAAAGCGGAACTCTGTTTGAAATCGTATCAATATCGAAGAACAGATTCGTCAGGAACATCCCCAGCCCAAGCGCAGCCAAAAATGAGACCAGGATGGTGCCCATCATGTAAATCGGCATTCTGATCGTTTTAGTCAGGACAATCAGCATGATAAAAATCAACAGTGTTTCGAGAGCCACAATGACAAGTAAATCCCTGTCATTGATTGCACGGTCATCAACAGATCCCGCGGTTTCACCCGCAATGTACAAATTACCATCCAGTCCGCTGGCATCGGCAATTTTATCCTTTTCAGTAATCATGTCTTCCATCGCATTAATAGATTCAAACGAATAGGGGCTTTCCTCAAATGTCAGCTGGTAATTCAGGACCTTGCCATCCTCCGCGGTTCCGTTAAGGCGGACATTGCTTACCAGTGTCTGAGCGGACAGTTCGTCTGCAAGTGCCTTCTGCTGTTCTTCGGATACCGCCTTCGTGCCTTCAAAAATGACAGTTGTCGGGGCAAGGTCGCCTTTTTCAAATTTTTCTTCGAGGATATTATAGCCTTGGCGAGACGGCATATCCTCAGGGAAGGAATTCATCGTATTAAACTCGTATTTCAGGTTGAACATATTACTTGCCGACAACAGGAGGAAGACTGAAACCAGTGCAACCGCCACTCCTGGCTTCCTTGTTACGAATCGGCCAATCCTGCTCCAAATTGAATTGGACTTAACTTTTTCATCCCCGACACGAGGGACTTTTGGCCAAAAGGACTTCCTTCCAAATAGTGTGAACAAGGCTGGAACAAGTGTTACGGAAGCAATCATGATAACGGCCATAGCCATCGCGAATGTTGGCGCAAAATTGCGGTAATCTCCAAATTGAGCAAAGAACAGGACAAGCATTGCGGCAAGTACCGTACCTCCAGAGAAAAATACCGGCATACCTGTTTCCCGCATAGCCAGTCTCATTGCCTCGAATTTATCTTCATGTTCCTTCAGTTCTTCACGGTAACGGGAGAATACAAATAGAGAGTAATCAATAACGGCAGCAAACAAAAGGATCGACATAATTGACAACGTCTGATTGCCTATTTCCAAACCTGCCATTCCCATCAAACCAAGAACCTGCATGACCGCTTCATACACAAATGCAGCTGCCAGCAATGGAATAAGCGCCAACAATGGGGATCGGTAAATGACGATAAGTAAAATCAGAATTAACCCCACGGTCGACAGGATTAATACTACATCCGCACGAGAAAACAATTCCAGCGAGTCGGCAGCGATTCCAGCCGGGCCGGTAATATACAACTTCAAGTCGGATGCATCTTTTGCGACTTCTTCAATTTTCTCCTTAGACTCTTTGATTTGCTTATTTTCAAGGGAAGCATCAAGAGTGAGAGGAATGACCGCGGTTGATTTATCCTCTGATAAAAATCCGGCAGCTGCCTGTGGCGGCAATGCGGACAAAGGAATCACTTCGTCAACACCGTTAATTTCTGCTGCCGAAATTTCATCCATTACTGATGCTAGATCTTTAATTTCAATATCACCTTCATCAGCTTGAAAAACTAAAATTGCAGGTATCCCTGCATTATCTGAAAAATATTCATCTACCTTACTTTGAGCTATAACAGATTGAGCGTCTTTCGGGAGGGAATCGATACTTGTAACCTCGTATTCTTTCGCTGCCGGTGCAAAAACTGCCAATGCCATAGTGGCGACAAGCCAGACAGCCAGTGTAATCCACATACCCTTTTTCGTCGTCACCCGGTCTGTTATTGTCTGCAGGAATGTTTTCAATTCCCCACTTCCTTTCTTTTTGCCCTTTATAGTGACACATCTGTCACTTTGGTGAAAAAATAAATGACACTTCTGTCACAAAGAAATTATCCTTTAAAGTAACAGCAGTGTCAATTAATTATTTTTTACCATTCCATAGCAAATTAGTTTACGGATCCCTGCAATCCACTCATCCTGAGGAATTCCAAAGTGGTTCGGGATTGAAACAGATTGAAAGATATAACCAAGAATTAAGGCATCAGGCAGCTCGGGCTTAAGTATCCCTTCTTGACGTCCTGCCTCAATAAAGGATTGGAGACTGTTATACATTTGGAGATGGAGCTTTTCCAGCTGCGCTTTGTTTTGCCTCACCTTCTCATCGATACCCGCCGGGACTTGCTGGCCAATTTCAATTAACTGTTTCAACTTGGGATTCTTGAACATTAGATTTAACAGGAAATTTAATTTGGGCAAAAATCCCTCAATAGGATCAATCTCCTTTACCTCGAAAAGAAACTGGTTCATTTCATATAGCATGAATTCGGTAATCAATTCTTCCCGGTTCTGATAATACTTATATAAGGTCCCCCTTGACACATTCAGAGCTTCAGCCAATACGCTAAAGGTAAACCCTTCATAGCCATGCTCGAGCAACAGCCTTTGTGTCTCACGAAACAATTCGTCTGTGGAAAATTTACGATCCCTCGCCATACAATCGCTCCTTTGGGACGAACACCCCATCCCTTTCTCCGATGGTATCACCTTCCGAAAAAACCTTCAAGCCAAGCAGGGTTCGGTAATTTGATTTCCTTCAAGAACAAAAGCGCAAGCGCCTTCGTGACAGGCAAAAACCGCCTGTCCCTGCGATGATTATTCTCAGGAGCTTCCCTTAGTGGTCATCGCCGTACAAAATGGAGGGGCTTCGACTGAGATAAAGTGAAACTTCCATCAGCTATTTTTGCTGATGGTTAGTCGCGCAGAGCCCGATTGATTTTTCTAAGGGCTGAAGCCCTAAGAAAAATCTTATTTCACGAATCGGACCTTTAGGCTCAGTTGCCGACGGAGGAGGCTTACTGAGCCTTAAGAGTGGGATAAAGGAATCACGAAGAGCGAATGCGATTCGATGATGACTTATCGTAGGGAGGAGACCAGAAGTTTGCGCACGCGTAGGCGCTGGAGCTAGACGTAGACGAGCTAATTAAAAAAGTTATCCACAGTCTCGAAATCTAAAGTTTCCAAACAATAAGAAATCCCGGCAAAGGTTTTATTCTGCCGGGGTGATCATTCCTTCTCGTTAACTTCACAGCACCCATCGACGCAAAAGTCCGTTCCTGAACTTGTACGAGAGACTTTTTGGATAGGTCTGTCTTTCTCTTCTTCCCATACCTTTTCAAGTGCCTGCAAAAATACTTCCGCAGGCTGGGCACCGGATAACGCATATTTTTCGTTTAATACAAAAAAAGGTACCCCCCTTACTCCAATTTGCCGAGCTTCATCTATATCGTTGCGCACATCCTTAGTAAAACGATTCGTACTTAGAACCTCGGCGACCTCTGATCTTTCCAGCCCCGCCTCGATAGCTAATTCAATAAGCGTCTCATGATCGCTGAGTAGCCTTGACTCCGTAAAATATGCATGCAGAAAACGCTCGGTAACTTCCATACCCTTTCCTTTTTGTTCTGCAAGCTTAGCTACCCGCTGAGCATCAAATGTATTTGTATATTTCATTGTTTCGAAGTTATAATTCAAACCAACTATTTTTGCCTCCTGGGCTACCTGCTGATTTATTGCAATTATTTGATTGAGCGGTAGTCCTTTCAGCTCTGAAAATGTTTCATAAAAGTTTTTTCCCGGGATATGTCTTGCGTTTGGATCCAATTGGTAACTTTTATGTTCTATGGTAATGTTATCGCTGTGTGCAAACTGTTCCATTGCAGCCTCCAGCCGCCGTTTCCCGATGTAGCAGAATGGACATACGAAATCTGACCAAACTTCTATTTTCATACATACGCTCCTCGTATTACTGCTTTAAACACTAGTTTTTGCTATTAACAATATGATTATATACCCGTTGTATGAATCTGGTCTTCTATCCTGCCTGAATTTACACTGGTCGTAATTCAAGATTCTTCCTATTTATATTATAGAAGGAATGATGTCTTCAAATACTTTTGCTCGATGTGGATAATCCGAATGGATGAATTCAAAAGCGGAGAAAATCCCTTTCTTAATTTGCTCTATTGTTGGGACGTGTTCCGCTTCTGATGGTTTAAAATAAAGGTACATTGGAATCGCTCCATTTTCTGTAGGAAGTTTATAATCAACCTTCAAGCGAATTGCGCCATTTTTTTCATAGAACCGAATACGGCTGACTTGTTCTTGCCTAGTTGCACCTTCAGTTTTCTCAGGAATCTCCACCTCTATAAACAAACCAAGATAGCCCTCCACCTTAGATTGGGAGAGCATGTCTAGAAAAATACTGCCATACCCTCCCTGACGGAATTCTTTCGTAATGGCCAGGTAGTCCAGCCAACTGGCGTTTAGTGATGGGAGATTGTAAACAAAAGCATAGCCAACTATCTCTTGGGATTCAATCGTTTTTGCAAGTATAAACTTATAGCTTTGATTTTCCATCAGGGCTCGTAATTGTCTGTAGGATTTTAATTCCTCCGGAGCAAAATCCTCTTTTGCTAATTCATATATATATTCCAGATCATTATATGATCCTTCAGTTAGTTCCATTTTCCTCATAATTGGTACCCCCTTCGCTTAAGTTATAGAAACAGAATAACACTTGTTTTCTAATGAAAGTGCCGTTGATTCAATTCTTACCATGAATTGTATTATGTTATCTCTTTTAGGCAAATTCTCACCATAATAAAAGCCGCCTGGGATATTTGTCCCGGCGGCCAGCTTACCTATACATTACATTAACTGCATTAACTGTTACTCCCGATGTTCGAACGTTTTGCAGGCGGTTTCCATTACGTTTGCAGCTTTCCTGTCATGGTGAGCGATGACAGTAATTGAGTCCGCTACACATTCATCGCCTTCTGCCCAGTATTTGCAGTTTTCCACATCACATTTCACTTCAATCTTCATGGTAGCACCTCCTTCGAAAAGCGTAAGCGCCTTGACCAGCCCCGACCAGCTTAAGACGGAGCCCGCAGGATGGGCTTGCCCTCCGGAGGGAAATGGCTTAAGACCTCGAGGGGCTAGGCGCTGAAGCTAGACATAAATAGGTCTGTACTCTCTTGTACCCGAATATGGAGGTAAGTAATCCTTTAGCCACCACTCTATCAATCTACCGCTTGTCCCTGCCCTGGCCCGAAAAATTGGAGGACTGCGACACCAAGAACAATCAAAGCAATTCCGATTATACTCCCAGGAGTAACCTTCTCTTTCCAAAGTAAGACAGAAATGATCACAGTTGCGACTGTCCCAAGCCCTGACCAAAGTGCATAGGCTATATTCAGTGGAATCGTTTTAAGGCTAAGTGATAGAAAGTAGAAAGCAATGAAAAAGCTCCCAAGGACTCCAATTGTGGGCCACAGCTTTGAAAATCCTGCGGACGCTTTGATTAGTGATGTTCCAATCAGTTCAGCCACAATTGCAAATGCCAGAAAGTAATAGCCCAAATGTTGTCCTCCCTTTTTGATGTATGGATATATGTGTTTCTATTAAGGCCTCTTGGCTACCATTTCTATTTCAACCTCAGCCCCAAGCGGCAACCCAAGGACTGCTACAGTCGTCCTTGCTGGAAAGGGTTCTGAAAAGTGGGCAGCATACACTTCATTCATTTCAGTGAAATTTCTCATATCTGTTAAAAACACATTTACTTTCATAACATCATCGGGTGTTAGACCTGAAGCTTCAAGAACAGCAAACAAGTTTCTGAAGCATTGCGCTGTCTGTTCCTTTATTCCACCCTTTACTAACTCTCCTGTTTCAGCATTGACTGGGGTCTGACCCGAAAGAAATACCAACTCTCCAGCTTCAACAGCATGGGAGTACGGCCCGACTGATTTTGCTCCCTTTGCTTCAAATACTCTTCTACTCATGATGTTCTCCCTGATTTTTTATTTTTTACAACATATTTATTAGTTCGGTTCAATGATGCTCTTTTCCTTCATAGAGCAAAAAACTTAACCCACACCATGGGCTAAGTTTTTCAAGACATGTTCACGATGCCGATCCAGTACAGGTGAAGGACAGCCAATAATGAGTAAATGCTATTACCTGTTATCAATGAATATTTGAAAACTGGTTTCTTCAATTCAACCTTATAAAGAATATATAGAAGCGCCAGACTCAAAAGGGCTTTCAACCCCAAAATGCCTTCAGGGGGCATCCAGGCAAGTACTGGATTACCTTCCTCAATTAAATTCAACTTCAAGCCTGCATAAGTACATAATCCATCAAAGAAGTTCAAGGCCGCAAACAAATAACCCCATCTTTTCATGGAATTCAACCCTTCCCACAATACTAGCTATCATGATCCTTAGTATTGTTTTTCCATTCCTACTTTACCTTATTCACCAATTCCTTAAACTAGCAGCGAAAAAGGAAATGTAAGCAGTGGAATTTGGGAAATATCATTAAAAGCTGGTTAACACCTGATAGGCCATATAAAGCGCCAGTACCCAAATAATAAATGCGGAAACCCGGTTTAGTTTTTTCAAAAGAATGCCGTCTGTATCAAGCTGACCAGTCTTCCTTCCGGCAAAGGCCAGCCCAAAGAACCACAACCACGAGACAGCCACACATCCCATGGCAAACAACCCTTTCTCAAATCCAGGATAAATGGCAGATGTTGTTCCAATAACACCAATCGTATCCATAATGGCGTGCGGGTTAAGAAGAGAGACCGAAGCAGCAAAGGCAACCTGCCTTTTAGCAGACACTACCGTGGCTTTTTCCTTTTTTACAGGTGAGACATTCGTTCTCCATAACGTCCAGCCCATATAAAACAGGAATAAGCAGCCAACCGTAAAAAACAAATTCTGGATCCAGCTAAACCTAAAGATGATCACCGATACCCCGCCAACTGCAAGGAGAATCAGTATCGTATCGCAAATGGCCGCGGTTAAGATGGCCGGAAGCGCTCCTTTATAGCGGCTTTGAACGGCACCTTGATTAAAAATAAATACATTTTGTACTCCAAGCGGCAAAATCAGGCCAAAAGCCAGCAACATTCCATGCAACAAAGCCTCCAAATAAAATTCCTCCATTGGGAAATAAGACCAATAACTTTCCTTTTCGTATAATTAAAAATATACTGATAGTATACATAAAAACTGTTTTGTGAGGTTACTATGACTGAACAACCTGAATTGAAGTTACTAAGGGAAAAAAACCAGCAGCTTGAGAATCGGGTTCTTGAGCTTGAAAATCTCGTCCGCAATGTTTCTGTGCCGATCATCCCTTCCATTATACCCGGAGTTATCTTGATTCCAATTGCGGGTGAAGCATCCCCCGCCCTGTTCGATTTGATTACACCGAAGATACTGCGCCATGCAAGCAACGAGGAAATCGACACCGCAGTTCTTGACTTTACTGCGATTAGCGTAAAGGAACTTGGGGATTTGAGTGTTCTCGGCCACTACTTGATGAACCTGGTCACATCTCTGAACCTGATAGGCGTGCAGGTGGCAATCGTCGGAATTACACCGCAGTTTGCCCAGGAATTGGTCCTCTCAAAGCTAGGATTTATTCACACGCTTCAAACCTTTTCTACTTTTAAGGCCGCTCTCCAGCATTTGATGAAGGAAAAAGGCATACAGTTCGCCCAGACAACCTAACTTCTCTTGGAAAAAGCAGCCCGGACCTCGAGTCCAGGCTGCTGCTGTTAATAGAGTCAACTAAGCCACTTGTATATCTCAAGCACCGTTTTTTCGACATTTGACTGGCCCTTTAAATAGTAAACCCGAATTCCTGTCCCTCTAAGTTCTTTCATAATTCTATTGTAGAAAGCATGCGACAGAACCGAAGTATTGATAAAGATGGCATCGGCACGCTTAATTTTTGATAAACTCCTGCTTTTTAAGTCGATGTCAAAAAACTCAATAGATGATAAGACAGTTCTTATTTTCTGCTGCCAGTTTTGGCTTCCGCCGAAAATGATAACTCGTTTAGAAGCAATCAGTTCTGCCATAGTTTCAAGAGATGGAGCTTTTTCTAGAAGGCAGTCAGGGTCTTCTTCCATGTAAACAAAATCCCTTAAAGCATGGACCTCATCACTGTAATCCTCCATGCTTTCAAGTCTCTGCTCCAACTGCCGTATTTTCATTCTAGCCTTGCGAAGTTCATTTTCAAGGCCTGTTCGTTCATTTTCTAAGCTCTTTCTTGAAAGCTGCCACTCCCGTTCCTTCTTTAGCTGTACGGCTTCCTGTTGAAGAATGGCCGCCTCTTTCGATTTCAATTCAACATAATGCTCCTGCTTCGACTCATCCAGGTAAAACTGCTTTGCTTTTTTATATAATGAAGCAATGCAGCTCAAGTACAGGCTTGCAATGAAAAACAAATCCTGTTCTTCCGCTGAAATTTTATTGTATTTTTTTGCATAAAGGAGCTCTAGAAGTGCGCGATCAAGATCTCTCTTTGTAAACGGGATTTGTTCTGTGGCATCGAGTTCGTTTATGCCAAGTGCCTTTAGCCATCCTCCCATTGCACCGATGTACTTCCCCGGTGATAGCTGGAACATTTTCTGCTGGGCAGCTTCCGAATCAAACTCCATATCCTGCTCGTATACTTTTCGAAGGCTTATCCCAAGCATGTACTCAAGAAAGGCACCGAGGGAGTCAAATTCAGGATTCTCCGGAATGTTATATGCTCTATATAGGGAGCCAATTTGCTCACGGTATTCCTCAATTTGTCGCTCGGAGAAATTCAATTCCCCTACTTTAGCCTCTCGCAAGGAGAAATGCAGCATGTCCTGGAACGATTCCCAGGTAACCGAAAGCTTCTGGATTGGCTTGTCCTCCCTCATGCATAAGTACCAAAGGACAATATTTTGGTAAAATAATTCAATTTCTTTAATCGTCCTGTACTTTTGCCGTTTCGCATAGGCTCGTATGAATTGTTCAAAATCAATTTGGTCGTTCCGCTGTACGAATAACCAAACAAATTTATAGCCTTTTTTAATTAGGGAATCGAGTTGGGCATATTTCCCCTGCTCGGTACACCACTCGACAATCCCCGCCACCTGTCTAATTTTCTCCTCATTTTTGGTGGAGTACATGGAAAACAGCGGGTTTCCTTTCAGCCGGCTTCGAAGATACGCTTCATAATAATCCCATTCCTTGGTCCGATAGGTTTCGTCAATCTGCTGGTGCAAGAAGGGATTACCTCCAAGGGCAATGCTCAAAAAAAGCTTCTGTTCCTCTTGAAGGTATTGGGTTTGGTTGGCCATAGTGCAGCACATCCTGTTCAAATAACTAGTATCTACCATTTTACTATACTATTATCCTGCGATATGTAAAAGCGGGCCAATAAGCGCCATTAGAAATAGTAGAGCACAAAACTTCTTCTCTAAGATCCATCAAGATATAATGTAGATAAAAGAAAAGGGGGCGGCCCAGTTGCAAGTAATAATGGATAAAGAGTCGAAACGATGGATTGAGGCGAAGGGAAGAGAACTGACTGTTAAAATTCTTGAAGCCAAGGCCTGCTGCGCACCAGGCGTACAGGAGGTAATCGCCGTACCGGGGAAACCAAAGAAGACCGAATACTTCAATCAAGTAAACTATGAAGACCTTTCCATTTATGTGCAAAAGCCCTTAAGCGGAAAAGAAAAGCTTACACTTAAACTATCAGGATTCAGTATATTAAAGTCGCTTTCAGCAAAAGTGGAATAAATCAAGAAAAGCGCAAACGCCTTAGTCAGCGCCGTATGGGACTCCTCGAAAATCCTCATTACGCTATCGCGTAATTTCGTGCGATGTAATTTCAGGGAAGCTTTCCTTTGTGGAGCTAGACAGTTCTGAAACAATAAAATGCATCGCGGACGACTGCCCGCGATGCTTTCTTTTTTATACAATCCCAGTCAACAGATAAACTGCAATAATGAAGAATACTGCGATTGTTTTGATGATGGTAATAGCAAAGATGTCTTTGTACGATTGCTTATGAGTCAACCCTGTAATCGCCAGCAAGGTGATGACTGCTCCGTTGTGCGGAAGGGTGTCCATACCGCCTGATGCCATCGAAATGACACGGTGCATAACCTCTAGCGGAATATCAAATTGGTTTGCCAGTTTAATATAGGTATCGCTCATCGTACCGAGAGTGATAGCGATTCCTGCAGAAGCTGAACCGGAGATTGCGGATAACACGTTTGTTGTGACTGCTCCGTTTACCAATGGGTGAGAGAATACTGAAGCTATTCCATCTCTTGCAATTTTAAAGCCTGGAATGTTTGAAATGACTGCACCAAATCCATATTCAGTTGCAGAGTTCATAATCGCAAGCAAGGCACCGGCAACGCCGATTTTTGAACCTTCTTTAAAGTCCATGACAACCGGCTTGTGATTATAAAGAATGGTTGCGATGATACCAACAATCAACGCTATTTCTACTGACCAGATCCCAACTACTTTGGATGTTTCAATACTTGGGAAAGCAAGGCCGATCGCTTCAAAGTCAAATCCATTCGGATATCATTTCGGAATGATAGTTGTAAAAACTTTATTTAGTACAGCAACTAGGACAACCGGAACGAATGCGAAAATTCGGCGTCCAATACTTTCATGTGCATTCAAATCGATTTCTATTTGATTTTCTTCTTTAATTGTTCCGAATGAGTCATAGCCCTCTCCAGCATTGGATAAGAGCATAATCACTTACAGAATTTCAAATTGTTTAAAGCCAGTTTGGTCGGGTATAAAATCGAGCGTTTTATTTCTGAAATAGTGACGTTCCCCTTTATCTATAATAAATTCCAGCCCATCTATTGCTACCTGCTCATCGTTTGTTCCCGCTGTGGCCTCTAATGTAATCTTTACCTTCATAAAGCAGCTTTTCCTCATTTGCAGCCTGATAAGTTTACCAACTGTTGAAGTCCTGATTCTTTCATTCAACTCATTGAGAGTTGCTTCTGTCACTTTAAACATTTGATCATCCCTTTCCTTTCGACATCTCATTATAGTCCCATTATTCGAAAAGAAAAAAGAACTCTGTCCATAGGATAGATCTCATCACATACTTACGATGATCATTCCTTCCAAAAGGTTTGACGATTAGAGGGTCTCAAAAAAATTATTTGTTGCCAGCCCACATATGAAGGAGACTGTCTGATTTTGGCGAATTATTCTTTTACTGATATGTAAAATTGGGGGATTTTCATGAATGTTGCCATTCAGCATATATTGCTTCAAATTCTTATGGTTCTTTTTCCAATCATCCTGTATCTTGCCTTAACAAGTGAACGGAACCAACCTGAAAAAGGAAATCTCCTTTGGGGTATCGCTTGTGCTTCAAGTATAGCCCTATCCATGCTCTTCTCCATTGATATTTACGGTGTACTTCTGGATATTCGGCTGGTGCCTATATTCCTCTCTTTTTTATATGGAGGAACCCTTATCGGTGTTAGTGTAACAGCCTTCACCGCGGGACTCCGCTTCATAGTTGGTGGTGCTGGAGCAGAGGAAAGTATCATTCTCCTGCTAATGTTAGCGTATATTATTTTCCAATTTAGCAAGACTTTTCATTCTTCTCCAATCAAAAAGAAACTATCCTTAAGTACTTTATTTTTTATCATTGTTACATTTGCTTATTCAGTTGTATGGTCTGTTGCATTCGAACAGGGGATCTATCCACTTGGAGTCTTTTATTTAGTTGTCTATATTTTTGCCAATGTCCTGACAGTCTGGCTTGCCATTCATTTATTGGAAACTTTTACGTTAAAAAGAAAACTGGTCGGAGAACTGCATCGAAAAGAAAAAATGGAAATTGTCGGTCAGCTGGCTGCAAGCGTTGCCCATGAAATCAGAAACCCCATGACGAGTGTGAGAGGCTTTATCCAAATCCTTCAGAATGCAGATAATATTACATCCGATCAGAAAAATTATCTTACTGTTTGTATTACAGAACTGGATCGTGCCAATGAAATTATTTCAGATTATCTTTCATTAGGAAAAAAAGAGATAGATGAGCATTCTCTGATTAAAATGGAACTTGGGGCAGAGGCAAGGCATTCCGCTAAGTCGTTAACCTCTTTTGCAGCACTTCAAAATGTTGCTCTTGAAGTGGATATAAATGAGGAAGCATACATCTTGGGCTTACCCGGCCGGATCAGGCAAATGTTCATAAATTTAATTAAAAATGGAATTGAAGCGTCAAACTCCGGGGGGACGGTTTCTATAAGCCTGCAAAAAAGCCATGATAACGCTACTATTTTCATTTCGGACAATGGTCAGGGAATGGATGAGGATCAGATAAAAAATCTGGGGCTTCCCTATTATTCCACAAAGGAAAAAGGCACAGGCCTCGGCCTGATGGTCACCCTTCAAATCATTACGGAAATCGGCGGCACCTGGACAGTCAGAACCGAGAAAAATAAAGGAACTACCTTTGAATTATCCTTTCCACTCTTTATCCAGAGTCAATATCATCCTCCAGATGAATAGGCCAGGCTTACCAACTACCATTCGAGAAGCAGTCCATACTATATCAAGAATTAACGATAACTTGCCTCCTTACCAAAATCCTGGAGTCATTCTAAAATACAGGTATTAATTTCTTTCAATAGCAAAGATTAAGAGTAAAAAGTGAGGAAAATTACATGGGGCTTTTCAGTGAGTGGAGACTAGCAAGGAATGAAAAATATAAAATGAAGATGCGGGAGGATAACCGCTGCCCGCTCTGTAACGGTAAGGGGTTCGTATTATACCGTGGATTTGATTATGTTATGGATTCTTTTGACTGCGCGGGCTGCCACGGAACTGGTTTATTTTCAGAATGGGAAGATGCAGCGGAATAATTAAGCCCCTTCAACTTCTCCCTCTTATGTTATTGGCAAAAGTGAACGATATACTATCCTGTGGTCACCAAAACACGCTTTTGGTGACCTTTCGTTTTTATCATAAGAATAGCCTGCGAACGCAGTCGCAGTGCAGACTATCATTTTTGCCTATAAATCTAGTGATTCTAGGTTTTAGTGGATTTTTAGAAGAATAGGATACAAGCCCTGACAGCTTGTACGAAAGTGAATAGTATACAGTATCAAAAGAAGAGAGGAGGGAATAACATATGTTCTTTTCAAACGATGATATTGCAGGGCTTTTGGAATCCTGCCGCAGAGGATCTAATGTTGGCGGAGCTCAAGATGATCGCCGCAAAAGAAAGGATGACAGGCACGACAACCGCCGGAATCGCTCCAATGAAGATGTTGCAGGAATATTCGATGAAAATTTCCGCGTAAGGGTCAATGCTTCCATTGATGGTGACGATTTCTGCCGTGCTGTCCGCCGCTGTTTGATCAGGGATCTCGTTGGCGGCATTCGCGACGACAACGATGACAACAGAGACCATCATAAGTGCAAATGCAGGAGATAACCCTAAGTTTGGTGCGTAAACAAGAAGCCGGGGCTGGCAGTTTGCCCCGGCTTTTTGTTTCTATGTCCCGCAGAAAGTTCGATACGGCTGACTGGAAGCTGGTGCCAGCTTGCAGTACTTTTCCTGTTCCGGAGAATGTGCAAAGGGATTGGATAGTGCTATTAACAGCCTTTCCATTACACTGAAGTCTTCCTCTTCCACAGCAGCTTCAAGCGCTTCCTCTACTCGGTGATTCCTGGGAATTATCGCCGGATTGCTGTTTCTCATCAGCTGATGCGATTCCTCCCTCGTTTGTTCTTGTCTCCTACGCCTGGCTTCCCACCGCTCAAGCCATTCGGTAAAGTCCGGATAGCCTTTTAGAACAGTCTCGTCTGTTTTTCCAAAGGTCAGAGCCCTGAATGTATTTGTATAATCAGCTCGATAATTCTTCATCATGCCCAGAAGTTCATCGACTAGCTTTTCATCTTCCTCTTCGACGTTAAACAAGCCAAGTTTCTTCCGCATCCCATCTATCCAATAGGAATGATGAAGCTTGATATACCCCGCAATCTCCTCCTGGGCAATATCGACAGCCTTTTCCGTGTCATCATGAAATAGCGGAAGTAAAGCCTCAGCAAGCCGCGCCAGATTCCAGCCGCCTATATACGGCTGGTTTCCGTATGCATAACGGCCTTCCCTGTCAATTGAGCTGAATACAGTTGCAGGATCGTAGATATCCATAAATGCACATGGCCCATAATCAATCGTTTCACCGCTAATTGTCATGTTGTCTGTATTCATAACACCGTGAATAAAACCAACTAGCTGCCATTGGGCGATAAGCGCCGCCTGGCGGTCAATTACCGCCCTAAAAAAATCTAAATACTTATTTACATCATGATTCAAATCTGGATAATGGCGCTCTATAGCATAATCAGCCAGGGTGCGAATCTCATCCTTTTCTCCCGCCCCAGCAGTATATGTGAAAGTACCGACACGTAGATGGCTGGCAGCCACCCGAGTAAGAATGGCGCCAGGAAGTTCATTTTCCCTGTATACCGCCTCTCCTGTCGCGACAACAGCGAGGCTTCTGGTCGTCGGGATTCCGAGAGCGTGCATCGCTTCGCTGATAATATGCTCCCGAAGCATTGGCCCAAGAGCAGCCCGGCCGTCACCCCCGCGGGAATAAGGTGTCCGTCCAGAGCCCTTTAGCTGAATATCAAACCGTTCCCCACTTGGACTAAGCTGTTCCCCCAGCAATATTGCCCGGCCGTCCCCGAGCATGGCGAGATGCCCGAATTGATGTCCCGCATATGCCTGGGCAATGGGGTTAGCGCCAATGGGAAGCTCATTGCCGGAAAAAACCTCAGCGTCTGCTTCAAGTTCCGTTGGATTGAGTCCGAGTTCTTCTGCCAACTGCGAATTGAAAACGATAATTTTCGGAGCCTTAACCGGAGTTGGTTCCTGTTTTGTAAAAAAGAACTCAGGAAGGCGGGCATAGCTATTATCGAAATTCCAGCCTTGATTTTGTGTTTGTTTAGTCATCGTAACTCCTTTCAGTTAGAGCTTAGTTTTTATACTATGTGATCTACTTTTAACCTTAAAGCAATCCGAGGACAAAATCACGTTTGACAAAAAGGTTATCCTTCGCAGAGGAATCCAAGGCCAAATTACCTTTTTAAAAACAAGTCTCTGGCAAGAAGTTTAAGGCTTTGCCTCCGAAAAACCTGCATTAGTCCTGGCAAGACAGTTTAGGGACTTTCACCTCTCAAAACCGCCATTTTCCTCTAAAAAGTATTTTAAACATTCCCTCTACCACATTAATACCCGCCCACACAGCTTTTAGCAAATTGCTGTTAGTTTTTAAGGCAGTTGCTGAACTTTAATTTTTCCTAACATCAGATGAATCATCGTAATCATAGCGGAACCCATCGTTCTGTGGAGAAACACTATTGCCCATTTTTTTATTTTTGTTGTCATGCTTGTTTCCTATGCCGGCTTTCCCAGCGGATTTTTTAATTTCACCCATATTCCTGCCCCCTCCAAGTGAAGTTCTCCCTTATAGCTTTCCCTTGCTAGCTAATTATCTATGTAATGGTCTTAGCGAAACAAAATTAAATTTAAGAAGAGGCTTAAAGCTACCAGGACCCTATCAGAAATCGGTTGGGTGGCCACAAGAAAATGGTTTCTAAGAAACTCAGGAAATGTAAATTGCTTCCCTTGGACAACATTTATTTTTCCGCCAAAGGCATATACATCTTAAGAAAACGTGTGCGGGAGGGATAAAGAATGGACAATATTGAATGGAAAGTCAGCGATCCATATGTGTTTCAGACGCTGTCCGGGATTGTTGGCTCACAGATTGCAGTTGAGACAGTCAGAGGCTCGGTACGAGGCAGGCTTGCAAACGTCCAGCCTGACCATATTGTAGTGGAGTTCGGGGGAAATGCTTTTTTCATTCGGACAGCTCAAATTATTTGGGTCGTGCCAAATCCGCAACAGGTGCTCGTATAAAATGGCTTTTCTTAGTCCAATCAAAACTATACTTACTTGGGGGTGGCCTACATGATATCACGGATCAACAAGCTCCAGATTGCATTGCCGATCCCCGAACATGGTGATCCTAATGCAGCAGCAGCTGTACAGGAGCTAATGGGCGGAAAATTTGGCGAAATGTCGACTTTGAACAATTATATGTTTCAGTCATTCAACTTCCGTGGCAAAAAAAGATTTAAACCCTTCTATGACCTAATTGCCAGCATCAGTGCCGAAGAGTTTGCACACGTCGAACTTGTTGCGAATACTATAAACCTACTGTCCCACGGCAATACTTACGCAGCTGATCCGGATCTCGCTCCACTACAGATTGGCAAGGACGCAAGATACTCGCTCCACTTTTTATTGACACCGCAGGCAGCTTACCCTGGAGACAGCATGGGACGCCCCTGGAATGGTGAATTTGTTACAAATACAGGGGTACTTGTCCAAGACCTTCTCCATAATTATTTGCTGGAAATCGGCGCTCGGATACAGAAAATGCGCGTATATGAAACCACGACGAATCCTGTTGCGCGGGAATTGACCGGCTTTTTGCTTGTACGCGGCGGAACCCATATTATCGCCTATGCCAAGGCTCTAGAAATGGCAACCGGAGTAGAAGTAGGTAAAATGCTGCCGGTGCCGGATCTTGATAATTATAAGTTTGACCATGCCAAAAAATACATGGATCAAGGACTGTATAATGTCCTATATACATGGGGTGAATCGGAATATAGGGACATTGCTCAGATCTGGAAAGGTCCAAATCCTGAAACAGGGCAGCCGCTCCAGGTAATAGATGGATGCCCTGAAGGAGCCCCTATCCCCGACTTCGAAGAAAAACCGGAAGAATTCGCACCAGGAATCGACCAGGACGACTACCAGCGAATATTAAAAAGACTATTAAGCAATATGTAACTATCGTCTCCATCCCAGCAGACCCGAATGGATATTCCATTCGGGTTGTTCACATTTTCACAAGGGGTCAGACCCCTTTGTGTAATTCTACACTTAAGGTAACAAGGTGAGTACCGCGAAGAAGTGCATGATACTGCCTGCTAGTACGAATATATGCCATATTGCATGGTGATAATGGAATGCTCGCCATACGTAGAAGATCGCGCCGACTGTGTATAGGACCCCGCCAATAATTAAGAACTTAAGTCCTTCCGTTGTAAGATTGGCAACGAGCGGCTCCCAGGCAAAAACGATCAGCCAGCCCATGACCACATACAAGACTGTCGACGGTATAACATACTTTTTAACAAAGAAAGATTTAAACACCGTACCAGCGATTGCGAGTCCCCAAACAACTCCAAACAACGTCCAGCCAAGCGCTCCCTTGACCGCAAGGAACAGAAATGGCGTGTAGGTTCCTGCTATAAAAAAGTAAATGGACGAATGGTCCAGCACTTCAAATACATCCTTTGCCTTTCCCGGCGGAAAACTATGCAGCAGCGTAGATGAAGTATAAAGAATCACCATTGTGACCCCAAAAATCGTAAAGCTGACCACATGCCATGAGGTTCCTTCCATTGCTGAAAAAACTATCAAAACTGTTAGAGCCGCAATGCTTAATACAAAACCAATCCCATGAATGATGGCATTGGCGATTTCCTCACCTTTAGTAAAAACATGGGTTTTCAATCTCTTACCTAACCTCCTTGAAAAGTGCAATTATAAAGGGCCACCATTTCAGCCTCTAGTTACGGGCATCACAAGTCCTTCATCGACCTGCCGGCATTTCACCTTCCATATAATTTGTTACCCAAAACCTTGCCTGATTAGTTCATTCTTTTCTCATAGAAACTAAGAACAGCTGTCAGTTTCTATTATAATCATATAACTATTATGTCGGTTAACCGAATGCTTTTTGTTACATATATGTAAAAGGGCAGCCGATTTTTGTACTGCTGCCCCTTTCCTGTTTGTCCACTTTTCGAATCTCCTTAGTAAAGTTCGGGCAAAATATCTTGGCCGGTTATTCCCCTGAATACCCGAAAATGAAAAACAAAGTCATCAAAGAAAACCGGCTTTTCCTTATCAAAGCTATACCAGGAGAAAAACGATTCAAGCTGGCTTCTGTCCACCTTGTCCAATTCGCCGGAAACAAAAAGTGGATATTTCAGCTTCTTATACAGCTCTCCATGCCCGTACAATAAAAACACATCCTCCATTTCCTCTTCTGTCATCCATGCCCCTCCTTCGCCAGTCATACTCCATACGGTATGCAGTATGACTAAAAAGGGAGCGGTACATGCCTTTTTTTAAAAAAAAGGGCATTATTGTGCAGCATGGCAGGACTTAAAGGAAAGCATGGAAACACTTTATAATTAGTTACAGAATAAATATATTGCCGCTTCTCACTAGTACTACTAAGACACTCACCAGTACGACAACGAAAATTAAGAGCAATACTCAGATTAGTACTAAAAGGACTATATAGAAAGCCCAACACTTTGTTGCTATTCGAGAATTGAGTTTAGCACTTTTCACCAATCATCTCTGAAATTCACTAGTCCACACACATGTTTAATATGATCTTACCCCCATTTTTCGCACACAAAAAGGACTGCTTGTTTATACTATTATGTACAACTCTCAAAGAAAGGAAAGATACCGATGACTAAGAAACAACCACCTAAGGATGTCTACGAAGCAATCAGAAATGCCGGTTTCAAAGCAGAAATGCAAATCAACCAGGCGATTCTGAACAGCTTAAACAATGGCAGGCTCGTCAGCACCGCAGCGACCCTTTCGAAAGCTCATAGAAAGCTCAAGAATCTATTACAACAGCCACAGACCCTTTTTACACAAACCACTACTCATCCATCACATACAGCCAACAAGGACGCCAAACCCACAACAATCAAAACAACCACACAAATTGCATCCACTCGTAGAAGAAAACGATCCAAGCAATCAAAAGCTGCACTACTCGCACAACTCAACGGATTGCTCGAAAATCAGACAACCCCTGGGAGGAGGCAGCCTCTATGACGAACTGGCCAGAAAAGGAATATAGGCGCTGGAAGAATTTCATCAGCGTCTGGACAACACCCGAACCCGAAGTGGGACTAACTCCAAAAACCGCTGTCTGGAAAAAGAACAAGGCGACACTCTGGTATTACCGTTCCCCCAAGAAACGCTATGCAACTCCTTTGTTTCTAGTCTATTCTCTCGTCAACAAAGCATTTGTTCTCGATATGGCACCAGGCGGCAGCATGATTGAAAGCTTCACCGAAAATGGCTTTGATGTCTACTTGCTCGAATTCGGATCTCCTGACCACAGCGATAAAGATATTACGGTTGATGAATATGTCATCGACTACATCCAGCAGGCCGTTCGTAAGGCACTGCATCACTCCCGAGCGAAGGACATAACCGTCATCGGATACTGCCTTGGCGGGACACTCGCGGCCATCTATGCATCCCTCGCCACAGAACCGATCCGAAACCTAATCATCTGCGTTGCCCCTCTAAACTTCGCCGAACCACCACTTTATGATAAATGGGTCGACGCCATCAGGAGAGGAGACCTCGATGTAGACGGGCTTCTGAACGCAACCGGTTTCATTTCACCTTCAATGATGAAATACGGCATGCGAATGGCAAGCGCTCCCGTCTACTTCAGCCACTATTTGTCGTTATTAAACAAAGCGTACGATAATGAGTATGTTGATCGCTGGCGCCGCTTCAACAATTGGACAAACGGCCATGTCGGGTTCTCCGGCGCGGCACTAAGGCAGCTGATGAACGACCTTGGCAAGGACAACAAATTTATAAACCGGACACTAATAATCAGAGGCCGAAATGCAGACCCAGCCAATATTACTACCAACCTGCTCGTCGTTGCAGGGAGCCAGGACCGGCTCGTTCCCGAAAACATGAGCAGAGACTTCATCGATTTGGTCTCAAGCAAAGATAAAACCTATACCCTCGTCTCAGGCGGCCACACCACCCTCGCTGTCAAAGGTAAAGGGCTCCCGCAATTCCTGGAAAATTGGCTCCCCAAGAGGTCCGGGGCAAAGTAGGAACTGTTCACGTCTGCAGGAATAATCCTAAATCAGGGATGGTTCTAATTTACTAGAAAAATCAGGGACGATTCTTATCTGTCATAGAACCGTTCTTATGTATTTTTGTAACAAAACTCTAACGAAATTGTAACAAAACTGGCCATCCCAACCTGCCGTCAACCCCGATTTTCTTGAAAATTTTGGTTCGCCTGCTAGATTCCGAGAATAGTACCACCCCGGTAAAATTATCCCAGTCTATTACAAAATCCTTTTATACCAACTATTTTCCTCAAACTCTTCCACGTGGGTAAAATTACCCATGAACCATTTCTAGATTCTTCCTGAAATATGACAAAAAACCTATGTTACTATAAAGTTGCTTGCAGGACATATGGCTTACACCAAGCAAATCATACTACAGGAGGAATCCCAATGATAAACAAGAAAAAGGTAATTCTGTCCTTTGCAGTTGCTTCAGCTCTTTGGATGAACGGTCAAGCACCAACAAAAACAGAAGCAGCATCGCTTAACCCAACAGTTCAAAAGCATGTATATGTATATAAAAGCAGCAATATTAACGATATTAATAAATTGATAGAAGATACGCTAAAGCGCTATGGCTTTACATCTTACCTTAAGCAGGCAGCTCCAGTACCAGCCGCACCTGCTCCAGCAAAAAAGGCTGAAAAAGCTCCAGCACCTGCAAAGCAGGCTGTAAAAACACCTGCAAAGCCAGCAGCACCTGCTCCAGCAAAGCCTAAAGCAGCACCAGCACCAGCTAAGGCTCCTGCAAAAGCAGCAGCGCCAGCACCGGTTAAACAGGCTGCTCCGGCTCCTGCTAAGCAGGCATCAAGTGCATTGAGCGCATATGAGCAACAAGTTGTAACCCTAACTAACCAGGAACGTGCCAAAGCAGGCCTTCCAGCTCTTAAGATCGATGAAAACCTTAGCAAAGTGGCGCGCGAAAAATCACGCGACATGGGTGCGAAAAACTATTTTAGCCACACAAGCCCAACATACGGTTCACCATTTGATATGATGAAGCAATTTGGCATTAGCTACCGTACAGCTGGTGAGAACATTGCGATGGGACAGAGAACTCCACAAGAAGTTGTCACAGCGTGGATGAACTCTGAAGGCCACCGCAAGAACATTATGAGTGCAGACTTCACACATATCGGTGTTGGTCATATTGAAAATGGCAACTACTGGACACAAATGTTCATTGGAAAATAATTATAAAGCAGAGAGGCTGTTTCCCACGACGGAAACAGCCATCTTTGTTTACGTTTGAGCCCATTAGCGCAATAAATAGCCAAAAGAAAGAGCCTTTACCTTTCCGGCAAACACTCTGATTATTGTATGTATAATAGATGAAAATAATAAAATTGCTTACGTATCAATCAGGCCCAATTCCTGCGCTTTCACAACAGCTTCAACTCTAGTTTGTACTCCCAGCTTTTGAAAAAGATGTGTCAGGCTATATTCCAGAGAGCGCTGGCCAAGAAAAAGCGATTGTGCTATATCCTTGTTCGTCTTGCCGCGAATGAGCTCCTTTAAAATCAATTTTTCTTTGTCACTGATGGATACCCTTTCCCTTTTGGTATCCTGCTTATTTGATTGTTTTGCCCCATAATAGATTTCTCTTAATAATGAGGCTGGCATAACTGTTTCCTTATTCAATGCACAGCGAATGGCTCTTATGACTTGATCCTTTGAGGCAGTTTTTGAAATATGACCGATTGCTCCGGATTCCATCAATAAGTCAAAATGAGGAAGAATTTCATAGCCTGAATAAATTAATATATTTGCATCCGGAAGTTTAGCTAAAACTCTTTTACATAATTCAAATCCATCCATTTCTGGCATTTGCAGGTCAAAAAGCATTACGTCGAACGAAAGCTTATCGACGATCTCCAATGCCTGGGAACACGAGGTTTCAATATGTACCTTCATATCTTTTTCTTTTTCAATGATTAGTTTAGTTCCCTCACTAACCAGTGGATGATCGTCAACAAGCAATATATGAATCATTCAAACACCTCATACCATTCGCCTCTTCTAAACTTTTATGTTCCCAATCGGAATTGAAATCAACAAGTTGACACCTTTCCCAGGTGAAGAGTACAGTTCAATTTCACCGTTGATACTGTCAACTCTTCTCTTTATACCGGACAAACCAATATGGTCAAACGAATCCACCAAATTTTCAAACTTCATACCGACTCCATTATCACTGTAACTGAAGTAAACAGTCCTATCAATACTGGATATGCAAAATTCGACCTTTGTCGCATTCGAATGCTTTCTGGCATTTGCCAGCAACTCCTGGGCCACACGATATATCGTAATCATTTCTTCCTCATTTAAATCGTGGTGCAGCCCAGTATGATCAAACTCAATCACAAATTGGACATCTCTTTCAGTTTGTGAAAACAGAGTTTCGAGAGCTTTGATTAGTCCGACTTCATTTAAAAATGGAGGGCGAAGATTGTTGCATGTAACTCGAATTTGACGGATGACATCCAACATGCCTTCCTCTATTGTATAAAGCTCATTTTCTAAATCGGCAGGAAGATCCCATTCAGAACGAAGAGATTGAAGTTTTCGGTACCAGAGAATTTGATTTTGTAATACAGAATCATGCAAGTCGGCTGAAAGTCGCGCACGTTCTTTTTCCGCAAGAAGGAACAATAGCCTCATAATCCACCTTGGAGCCAGCTTATCCTTCGTTTTCCTCTCAAGTTCCTTAATCATCTCTTCAAGTGTATATAGATTTTCATACAGTACACTGACATATCTCGAAATTGTTTGAAGCCATATTTTTTTATCATAAATGGACGTTGCCGCCTCACTTTTTTCAATGCTTAAAACAATGATCCGCTCGTGGATTTCACCAATTTTAATAATCCAGCCCATTTCAAACTCAACGATACTCCCAATCGGCGCAGTTTCATCAAAGTCCTGTAGAACTGCTTCGTGTAGGTCGGCTGAACCACCTGTACAGCGGTAAAGATTTAGACGATCATCAATCTCCAGGATATGAATGCCCTCGTGAAGGCCTAAAATTTCCTGGAGTTCAAAAATAAGCCTGGACTCCAAATCTGAGATCTTCATTACTTTTGATAAATCCTTGGAAAAATGATCAAGGCTTTCCTGCAGGATGCGATAATGTTCTTCACTCTCTTTTAGCTTTTCCTCTGTTTGTTTTACATCGGTAATATCTACAAGAATCCCCATCATCTTGGGAGTATCCCCATTCACCCCTAAGATTGGGGTGCTTGATAGGTGCAGCCAGCGAACTTCGGTCTTATTTTTAATAATCCGATAATCAAATTTCATAGGATTATGTCCTAAAGCTTTTACCTTTTCCTTCACAAACTCGATGTCTTCGGGATGAATAATTTCATCACGGAGCAATGCCCGATTTTGGAAAGCCTCTTCGGAATAGCCAAATATATTTTCCATGCCAAGGGAGACAACCAGTTCCCCTGTTTTGCTGTCCCGAACCCAGATTGCCGCATCGACATATGCAAGTAAATCTTGGAGCCGTTCTCTTGTCTGAAACAATTCTTGTTCGATTTGTTTCTTACCTGTCGCATCTCTTGCCGCTATGATTACACAAGATTCTCCCAAATATTGAATAGGCGCAGACGTAATTTCATATTCTATAAGTTTAGCAGTCCCTGTTTTAACTTTGAACGTGATACTCTTAAGCCTTTCACCGCTAAAAACTCTTTCTATCCGATTATGTACTTCTGATTTAGAAGGAGACAAAATAAAATCAAAAACGGATTTACCGACAATCTCATCTGAATTCTGCATACCGAGACCTGTAAGCATTGCCCGATTGGCATAAACTATTCTACTATGACTGTTTATGATTAAATAAGGATCAGGTAAATGTTCTACAAGCAATGCCGTTTCATCTTTATTTTCTTCAGCCTTCTTCAACGTTTGGCATAGACTTCGATTCTGTTCTTTCAACTTACCCATAGAAGAAGAGATAACTATAAGCAGAACAATAAGAATACAGATGATTACGATAAACCACATCTCGTTCACTGCCTACCCTCTCCTCTGTTAATACTATGCTGCAAAACTAAAAATAACAAAATTCGACATCTCAGGTGCAATTATACGACATTTCCACCATTTAACCAAGATGATTAGGGCTTAAAAAATCTAAATTAAGGAAAAATGCCCCCTTTTCGGAGGCATTTTCATAAAATTTATATATATTTACCTAAGAAATCAGATAAATGAATCCATCGAATATCCTTTTTCCTGAAAGCTCTTTCTTATACGTAAAATGGCCTGGGAATGCAGCTGGGAAATACGTCCCTTTGTGAGGTCAAGCACTTCTGCTATTTCTACTTGAGAGAGTCCTTCATAATATAAAAGAGTGATGACCAACCTTTCCTTCTCAGGCATTTTATCTATGCTTACGGCAAGCAGTTTCCTGAACTCGGCCATTTGCAACTGCATTTCATGGGCAACTGAGTTTTCATCAACGATTTTTTCTAGTCTCGTTTCCTGCTTCCCAGCGCTATCATTTTCCTTTATTTGCTCATTTAATGAAAGAAGCATCGTTAAAGACAGGACAGACATCGATTGATCAATTTCCTCAGCCGACACCTGTAAATACTCGCTCAGTTCCTCCTGGCTCGGTGTCCTGAGTAAAGATTGCTCAAGGTCGCGCATGGCAATATTCATTTTTTTCGCCTTTTCCCTTACACCGCGCGGCACCCAATCCAATTTACGAAGCCCATCCAGCATCGCGCCTTTAATTCTCCAAAGTCCATACGTTTCAAAATTATAGCCTTTTTGGTAATCAAATTTTCGAATCGCCTCAATTAGCCCAATATAACCCATTCCCATTAAGTCTTCCTTCGGTACAACTCTGTTGGGAATACTGGCACTGATTCGATTAGCCACTTTCTCTACCAAGTACATGTACTTAACAACCAGCTGTTCCTGGGATAATGAATCCTGCGTATCACGATATGATTTCCAAAGCGAATGATATTGCGCGGCTTCCTTCAAAGCGGATTTCAATTGTCATCCCCCCTTATCTATATCCCGGAACGAAATGTTCCAGAGGCGTTTTCCGTTTCGAGTTTTTCCTCTTTCCCGTGAAGCAGCTCCAATGGGATTCCAGTGAATGGTTGCTCTTCCTTGTGTTCTGCGATCTCACCCGGCAAAGGAACACTTTCATTTTCTAAAAGTGTCACTTGCCTCGTTTCCTTTTCTTCAACTTTCAATAAACCTAGGACAATCTGAGCAACCCATCCTGCCATGAAGAATAGTAAAAACCCTATTCCTGCCCGTGTCAGCGAAACATGCCACATATTATTCATGTAAGAAAAAAGAAATGAGGCAGTGAAAGCTACTAAACCCAGCAATATATTTACTCTCCACTTCATTTTATTGCCCCTTAAAATGCCTTGCCCAGCATCATGATTTTTTCAAAAAAGCCTTTTATCCCTGTTGCAGGTGCCGACGAATTATTTTCTTCTTTCTCAGGGAAATAGGAATGGACGATTTGTTTAATATTTCTCGCGGCTTCACAATTAGGGAAACTGATCATAAAAGGTGTCTGCTGAAGGACAGATTCCCGGACTTTTCCATCCTCCATAATAAAACCAAGCGTATTCAGCTTTATCTTCAGAAAATGGCTGGACGCACTTTTAATTGCTCTTGATGTATCAACAGCCTCGCGATAAGATTGGGCTCGGTTCACCACAAGCCGGAATACAGGAACATTTTTCCGGTCGCGGACAGCAGTTTTCAGCACACCATAAGCATCAGCGATTGATGTCGGCTCGGGAGTTGTCACGAGGATGGTCTCATCTGATGCTAGAATAAAATGAACCAGTTCCTTTGATAGCCCTGCACCTGTATCAAGCAAAATAAAATCCGCGTAATGTTGCAGCTCTTGAATTTGGCTCCAAAAAAACTCCAGAAATACCTCATCAAACTTCAAAAGATCCTTCATTTCAAATCCGCCAGAAATATACTCGATTCCGTCTGTACCTTTTTCAAGGACATCCCAAATATATTTTCGCTGGTAAAGCACATCCACTAAGCTATGCCGAGGAGTAAGCCCCATCAGAATATCAAGGTTGGCAGTTGACAAGTCTAGATCAAGAACAATGACTTTCTTACCTGCAGCCTTTAAGCCAAGAGCAAAATTAAGAGTGAAGTTTGATTTACCGACACCACCCTTTCCGCTTGTAATCGTGATGACACGCGCGGAATGCTCTGCATGCTGTTCGGCATTAAAGCGATGCATATATTCTCTTAGACTCTGTGCCTGATCCATCTTCGACTTCATCTCCTACTAAATATCCCGTTATCAGCTTCGCATCAATTGCTGTAATATCCTCGGGAACACTTTGGCCGTTGGTCATGTATGCTAATTCGTAAGGAAAGTGGTATGCAATATTGAGAATCGAGCCGTAGGTCGTCGTTTCATCGAATTTAGTCAAAATTAATTTCTTTACAGGGCTTTCAAGGAATTCATTCAGAACCACAGCCATGTCTTCATATTTCGTTGTCAAACTTAAGGCAAGAAAGTTTTCTTTATCAGCTGGATATTCCAGATACTTGCCGATTGCTTCTCTATGAATGAGTTCCCGGTAATTCCGTCCAGTGGTATCCATATATATCAAGTCATATGGTGCAAGCCTTGCTAGGGCAGTTTCTAATTCATCTGCTGAACGGACGACTTCAATTGGCACATTCAGAATACCCGCATACGTCTTCAGCTGTTCAACTGCGCCAATTCGGTAAACATCCGTTGTTATCATCGCGACTCTTCGCTTTTGGCGCAATACCTGCTCGGTTGCCAGCTTGGCAATCGAGGTTGTTTTTCCAACACCAGTCGGGCCAATAATATTTACCATTCGGACATTCATATTAATAGAAGTTGAATTTGGAATTCTCTTTTTTAGAATGCCTTCAATAATTCCCTTGATTTGCTCGTGAATGGAGGTACTATCCGTAGACACGTCAGGCTGGTTTTTAAGAAGCATTGTTGTAATATAGTCGATTACCTCTTCTTCCACGCCTTGCTTTTTTAAACGCTTGGCCCAATCAGCTAATTCTTCAGACAAAGGTGTCTCCTGATTTCGATCCCTCATCATGATCATCATCATTTTTCGCATGTCCTGGAGTTCTTCTAGGAGCTGCTCATTCCCTTGCGATGCTGTTTTCGGCTCTACCGGTTCAGTTTTTGCTGCCTCAGTCTTTACCAGCTTGGGTTTTACCAGCTCCAGCTTTGCGAATTCAGGTGTTGCTAGTTCGGGTTTTGCCAATTCTGGTGTTACTGCCTCAGGGTTTGCGGATTCAGGGTTCACAGCCGATCCTCCGTACTTTGAAGTTCCTTCCCTTTTTACAGGAAAAGATGGTTCTTCCGTCTGTTCAGGCCGTTTCCCAGCAATCAGCCGATTTAATTCGGCTCTATCTGGTTTTTGGGTGATATCAAGGGTAAATGCTGGTTCCTGCTTTTTCGGTTCCTCATCCAGGGTGTAAGCAGTTACCTCATACTTTTGCTTTGAAAATAATCCGAAGATACCGCCAGCTTTAATGGTTCTTGTGTTCACGATGATGGCATTGTCACCAAGCTCCTGTCGAACCATCTTCAATGCAAGGGGCATGGACTCCGCAACTATTTTTTTCGTTTTCATATATTCACGACTCCTATACTTTGAATCTCAATATCTTGTTCAAGCTCGGTGTAGGCAAGAACCGGGACCGTTGGCAGCACTTTATCAACAAGCTGTTTCATATACATCCTAATTGATGGGGAGGTCAAGAAAATTGGCTGGCCTCCCGCTGTAGTCACCCGTGAAATCTGTTCCCTTAGTTCCTCGGTAATTCTTCTTGTCAATTGAGGGTCCATAGAAAGATAGTACATTCCCGCTTCAGTTTGCTGAATGGAGTCGGATATTCCTTTTTCAAGTGTTGCTCCTGCAGTGAGGACATTGATGACGCCATCCTCTGCATATTGCTCGGTAATTTGCCGCGTCAATGATTGTCGGACATATTCTGTTAGGACTCTTGGATCCTTCGTATAAACTGAATAATCGGCAAGTGTTTCAAAAATGGTAACCAAATCACGGATAGAAATTTGTTCGCGCAGCAAATTTTGCAATACCTTTTGGATTTCTCCGACAGGGAGCATATTTGGAACAAGTTCCTCCACAAGATTTGGATGCGTTTCTTTGAGATTTTCGACGAGTTCCTTCGTTTCTTCCCTGCCAAGCAGCTGATAGGCGAACCGCCTGAGCACTTCAGTTAAGTGTGTGGCAATAACAGAAGGAGGATCAACAATGATATATCCCATTAATTCAGCCCGCTGTTTCTCTTCTTTGCTGACCCATGTTGCCGGCATTCCAAAGGCAGGTTCAATGACATGTATTCCTTCAATTGGTTCGGCATCCGGGACTGAATTCATAGCCAGGAAGTGGTCAAGGTATATTTCACCAGAGGCAATCTTTGAGCCTCTGTACTTTAATACGTAATGGTTAGGCGGGACCTGCAGGTTGTCACGGATTCTTATGGTCGGAATCACAAGCCCTAATTCGATGGCAAATTGCCTGCGTATCATGACAATCCGATCAAGGATATCTCCCCCCTGTTTTTGATCAGCCAATGGGATAAGGGCATATCCGATTTCAAGCTCCAATGTATCGAGTTGAAGAAGATTGATTACTTTCTCGGGATTGCGGATATCCTCCTCCTGCTCTTCCATGGTCGCAGCCACTAGTTCGGCTTCTTTATTCCGGGCAGCGTTATTCATTGTATAAGCACCAAAAGCAAGCAGGGCTGCAATTGGGAAGGTCAGGAAAATTCCGATTGGTGTAAAGATACCGAACATTAGAATTGTTCCCGCCACAAAATAGAGGAGCTTTGGATAGTTGAATATTTGATTCATTATATCCGAGCCCAGGTTTCCCTCTGATGCGGCTCTTGTAACCGTAATACCTGTAGCTGTAGAGATTAGCAGGGCTGGAATCTGGCTGACGAGCCCGTCCCCGACAGAGAGCAATGTGAATGTACTTGCCGCTTCAGCAAACCCCATACCATGTATGGCCATCCCGATTGCAAATCCGCCTATGACGTTAATCAGCAAGATGATAATACCAGCAATCGCATCACCCTTAACGAATTTACTGGCACCATCCATCGCTCCGTAGAAGTCTGCTTCCCGTTCAACCTTTCTCCGGCGGTCGCGTGCCTCCTGTTCGCTAAGCAATCCGGCATTCATATCAGCATCAATACTCATTTGCTTACCAGGCATTGCATCCAGGGTGAACCGGGCGGCAACCTCCGCTACCCGTTCGGAGCCTTTTGTAATAACGAGAAATTGGATAACAACGAGAATTAAGAACACGACAAAGCCTATTACCGGACTGCCGCCAATAACGAACGATCCGAATGTTTCAATCACTTCCCCGCCATCGGCATGTGTCAAAATCGACCGGGTTGTCGATACATTCAATGCAAGCCGAAAAAGAGTCGTAATCAGGATTGCTGTTGGAAAAATTGAAAAGTCTAATGGTTCCTTCGTATTCATTGCTACAAGCAAAATCAATAGAGACAATGAAATATTAAAGATTAACAGAAAATCTAACAGTAAGGTTGGCATTGGAATAATCATCATTGCCACTATTAAGATAACGAGTATCAATACGGATAAGTCTGATTTTTTCATGTAGCAATCCCCTTAAAGCGGCCTTCCTGAAAATACACATACGCCAATATTTCACCAACAGCATTGAACAGTTCTTCCGGAATCGTTTCACCGATTTCCACCGAAGCAAACAGTGCACGTGCCAGTGGTTTGTTTTCGACCGTCATGATTTTGTTTTCTCTGGCAATTTCCTTTATTTTTAAAGCGACATGATCCTGTCCTTTTGCAATAACTTCCGGCGCTTCCATTGTTGTCACATCGTAACGGATTGCAACCGCAAAGTGGGTTGGGTTTGTAATGACCACATCGGCTTTCGGGACCTCCTGCATCATCCGGTTCATCGACATTTGGCGTTGAATCGCCCTTCGCTGCCCTTTAACATGCGGATCCCCTTCCATCTTTTTGAACTCATCCTTTATATCCTGCTTTGACATCCTCAACTTCTTTTCATGTTCAAAGCGCTGGTAGAGGTAATCCGCACCAGCGATTACCCCGAGGATCACTGCTATCGCAAGGCCCGCCTGCAGGGTAATCGAGCCTATGAACCTCATTGAGTCCCATAGTGGTTTCTCGCCCATGACGAGCAGCTCTTCTTTTTTCGGCCAGATGACCATATAGACAACAAAGGAGGTTATAACCATTTTCAAGATGGACTTGATCAGTTCAACAACCGCCCTCATTGAAAAAATTTGCTTCGCACCCTGGATGGGATTGAGCTTGCCTAAATTGAATTTAATCGACTCGGTATTGAACATGAATCCGACCTGTGAATAATTTGAGATGATTCCGGCAAGCATCGCAACTCCCATGATCGGGCCGGCGATGATGACCGCTTTAATCAAGAGCTGATTGAACATTAGCTGAATACTGGATGTAGAAACATCCCACAACATGTATTCCTGAAAGCTTTGGCGCAAGAGCTGGAATAATCCCGATATCACTGAATCACCAAAAATGAACAAAAAAGAAAAGGTAAATAACAGCGTCAATGCCGAGGATACTTCCTGGCTTTTTGCCACCTGGCCCTTATTCCTGGCTTCCCTGCGTTTATTCGGGGTGGCTTTTTCTGTTTTTTCACCGGCAAATAACTGCAAATCCAAGCGCAACAGCATAAGTCTAAGCCCCCATAATCTTCATGATTGAAGACATTGATTCGTACATCATTTCAAAAAGCTTTGCCAGCAAGTAAAAGAAGCTTGGCAGGATAAAAGTATAAATCGTAAAGTGCAGCAAAATTTTGACCGGAGGGAAGATGGCAATTAGGTTCATTTGTGGAACTGTTTTAGAAATTATTCCAAGCGCCACATCCACGACAAACAGGGTACCGATAATTGGGACTGCCATCATGAAGCCTGCCATAAACATCTGAGAGACTGAATCAAGAATTTGCGAAGCCATCCGGCCATCACTCCAGGCAGGGACAAGCTCCTTCAGACCCACCCAGTCAAAGCTGGCCAGCACTCCTTGTATTAGGAGGTGATGGCCGTTGGTGGCCAACAATACGAGAATGGCCAGTACGTTTTTAAACTGTCCTGTCACCTGGGTATTCGTTTGAAAAGTTGGATCAAACATATTGGCCATAAAAAAACCAATCTGGAAATCTATTAATGTTCCTGCAAACTGGACGGCGTAGAAAATGATATTAGCTATCATCCCCAGCACCGCACCAATTAGGAATTCTTTTAAAATCAACAGGATGAGCATACCATCAGCCACAGGCTCCAAAGGTTCATTCACAACACTTATGCATACTAATGTCAGAACAAAACTGAGGCCAATTTTATGCTGAGCCGGAATTTGTCTTCCTGAGAAAATTGGAGCTGTGACAATAAATGAAGAAATTCTTACAAACACGAGCAAAAATGCCCACCACGGTGAAAGATCAAACATTTCCATCACCTAACCGATAAACTGTGAAAGATTTCCGAGCAAGTTTTGTGTGAATTCAACCACATATCGGAGCATCCATGATCCAAAAAACAGAATGGCTACAAAAACGGCAACAATTTTAGGCACAAATGCCAGCGTCTGGTCCTGGATCTGTGTAGTTGCCTGAAAAATACTGACTAATAAGCCCACAAGCAATGCGATTCCACATGCAGGGGCAATAACGATTAGGATTGTATAAATTGCCTGCTGGGCAACTTGCAATACAACTTCTGGTGTCAACGGTACTCCTCCTTAAAAGCTCTTAAGCAAAGATTCTACGATTAAGTGCCACCCATCTACCAAAATGAAAAGTAGAATTTTAAAGGGCAGCGAAATCATCACCGGAGGAAGCATCATCATACCCATTGACATCAATATGCTTGCTACAATCATGTCAATCACGAGAAAAGGGACGAATATCATGAACCCCATCTGGAAAGCCGTTTTAAGCTCACTTATGGCAAAAGCCGGGACAAGGGCTGTCAACGGAATATCGTCGATTGTTTTAGGCCTGTCCAAATTGGCATAATCAAGAAACAAAGCTAAATCCTTTTCACGCGTATGCTTTGCCATGAATTCCTTCGCTGGCGAGGCTGCTTTATCAAAGGCCTCTTCCTGGCTCAGCTCTCCTGCCATGAATGGCTGCAGCGCATCCTCATTTATCTGTGAAAAAGTGGGTCCCATGATGAAAAACGTTAAAAACATTGCCAGGCCGATTAATACCTGATTCGGAGGCATATACTGTGTTCCAAGCGCAGTACGGACAAACCCCAGAACGATGACTAACCTCGTAAAACTCGTCATCATAATGAGAATGGCCGGTGCTATTGATAGGACGGTCAGCAACAGGATAATCCGTACACTTGTCGATACATTTTCCGGACTATCCGATGTCTCAATGCCCGGAAGGAAACTTGCATTTGCCTCAGAGGTTAGGCTGAAAAAAAACAGAACTAAAAATGGAACGAGGATATAAAGCTTCTTTTTCATGAATCCCGCCCCTTTTGAAACTCTTGCTGAACCTTCTTAATATGTTTTTGAAAAGTCGCTGCCCAATTTTGATTAGGTTCAAGGCCAGTCCATTTTGCCGGCTGCCCTTCAGCCTGGTTTTCAACGCTTTCCAGTAACTGCTGATATTCTTCTTCTCCTTTGGAAATGGAGCGAACTAATGTGACGTTTTCGCCAACCCCTAAAATGTAGATCGTTTGGCCAATCAGCACGACCTGCAGAGACTTGTTTTGCCCCATCATATGGCCGGCAAGCGACAGTACAGGCCCGTTACTTTGCAGGCGCCTGCCTTTTTTTGCGAGAAACCGGCCAAGGCCAATTAACAAGGCTATGACAACGATAAATGAAAACAGGAATTTAATTACAAGTGAAGTAATTGAAGATGATTGACTTTCCGTTTTTTCTATCGAAACAGGAGTCGATTCACCTTCTTTGTCATTTTGGAGGCTATCGGAGACAAAAGGATCGCCAGCTGCTTTCGACTCTGCAGCAAAGGCGGCGGATTGTATAGGTATGAGTAAAAATAGAATAATAGATAATAGAAAGTATTTCATGATGTTCTCCTTCCATGGAGCTCTTGCTTCTTATTAATTGCCGCTTTTTTGGCCCTGATGCCAGCAGGTAAACGGCTCCTGCTGGCAGCCTGAAATTATATTTTTCTTGTGTAGCGGATGACCGCCATTTCATCGAGCATTGCCTGTTCTTTTTGATCCATTTCCTTTATGAAGGTGGCGCGGGATTTGGCTTTCCATTTGTTCCAAATTTTCGCTTCCTGTGACCTTTCAAGCAATACTTGCTGCTTGTCCTCAAGTTCTTTATGAACTTCAACGGTCTTGTGTTCCAGCTGGCGCTTAATATGATGAACATGCTTGATTCCAGCCTGGATTTCGAGAATATCGGCAACCTTTTTTTGATGGACTTCATTATATTCATCAAAGATGCCTTGCTCTCTTGTTTGCAGACCCTCAAGCTCCTGCTCTAATTCGAATTGCTTTTGTTTTACTACTCCAAATTCCTGTTCGGCCAGATCCTGCTGCTTCTCTTTATACTCAAGTACTTTTTGATAAGGAAACTTATAGTTCATCGGTACGATTCTCCAAATTGTGATAGTAGGAAGGTTTGTGCTTCCTCCAGGGTGGAGCTTTCATAGATGCCCTGCCGCAGGAATTGGTCCATGAGCGGTTTTTGCCTAAGGGCGAGATCAATATCGCGGTTGGAGCCCTTTTTATATGCGCCAATATTAATTAGGTCTTCAGCTTCGTTATATGAAGCCAATAACCTTTTAAACTGCACTGCCGCTTTTTGGTGTTCTGGGGTCGTAATTTCAGAAACGACGCGGCTTGCACTATTCAACACATCGATGGCAGGAAAAATTCCTTTCGCGCCAATTCCCCGGTTCAGGACAATATGGCCATCCAGGATGCCCCGGACTGCATCGGCAATCGGTTCGTTCATGTCGTCCCCGTCCACGAGCACAGTATATATAGCGGAAATCGTGCCCTTAGGTCCGGTTCCCGATCGTTCAAGCAACTGAGGGAGCATCGCAAAAACGGAAGGTGTATATCCTTTTGTTGTCGGCGGTTCCCCGATAGCAAGCCCTACCTCTCTCTGCGCCATCGCAAAGCGAGTCACAGAGTCCATGACGAGCAAAACATCCTTGCCCTGGTCACGGAAATATTCAGCAATGGCCGTGGCTGTCAACGCCCCTTTTATCCTGATAAGCGCTGGCTGATCCGATGTCGCTACAATGACAACCGATTTCGCAAGCCCTTCAGGACCAAGGTTTTGTTCGATAAAATCGAGAACTTCCCGCCCTCGTTCACCAATCAAGGCGATTACGTTCACTTCGGCAGTAGTATTTCTCGATATCATGCCAAGAAGCGTACTCTTCCCTACACCGCTTCCGGCAAAGATTCCAACACGCTGCCCTTTTCCCATCGTCAGCAAACCATCAATGGTTTTGACCCCTGTGCCAAGTGCCTCATGAATTCTCGGCCTTGTCAGCGGGTTTGGCGGTGTTGCATGTGCGGATACTTCTTCAAGCCCTAGTGGCAGCGGCTTCCCGTCAATCGGATTCCCGAGCCCGTCGAGAATTCTCCCAAGCAGCTGCGTGCCGGCCTTGACAACCATGTTTTTCCCGCTAGCAACCACATCACATCCGGGACCAATTGCCCTAACTTCACCAAGGGGCATAAGCAGAACTTTATTTTCTTTAATCCCAACCACTTCTGCCTGAATGGGCTTTTGTGATTGGGACGGATAAATCGAGCATATTTCACCGATCCTAACATCCGGTCCCTGGGACTCGATTGTAAGCCCGATGATTTGAGTGATCTTGCCATTAACCCGGACTGGATCGATACTGCGTATCAGCTTTACATAGTTCTCTGTGGCTAAAATCATTCTTCTGCACCTCTTCTAGCCTCAAGAATGACTTTTTTGATTTCTTCAATCTGTGTATCAATCCTGGCGTCAACACTTCCATAGGCGGTACAGATAACACATCCTTTTTCACCTACAGAATGGTCTGGAACAATTTTAATTTCGGTTTCCCCATTTACAACTGCTATTAAGTGGCCGCGCTGTGAATTGATAAACTCAAAATCCTTAGGATGGACGCAGACTGTAATATATTCCTTTTCCTTAAAACGAAGGATATGCTGCTTAATTAGCTCTATCATCCATTGTGGTGACGTTTCTAATTCATGCTTTACAATCTGCTCGGCTATTGCGGTACTAAGTTCGAGAAGGAACGGTTCAGCCTCGGTTATAATTGACTCTTTTTGCTGGAAGGCATCATCTAGTACTGCTTGAGCCTGCTCCAGCTTAAGTGCATATTCCATCCTGGCTTCCTCTTCACCCTGGTTCTTTCCTGCTAGAAAACCTTCTTCATAGCCGAGCTGTTTGGCATCAATTGAGATAACTTCAAGCTCTGATTGTTTTTCTGCCCACCATTGTTTGATGCTTTCCTCTGCTTTCGCCTGGATGGCCAAAGCATTCTGCCTGGCTTCTTCCAGGATTTCTTCAGCCCGCTTAGCAGCTTCCGCTAGTTGGATTGATTCAGTAACCGGCAAAGGTTCTTCGCTGTTTGATGACTGAGGCAGCTGAACCGGACGAAATGGTTCTTTCAATACCTTAATTTCATCGCTTATGGACAGCCCGGAAGCCTTAAAAACCTTAGAGTAGGATACCATCTTTTTCACCCCGGGCAATCACAATCTCGCCGGCATCTTCAAGGCGCCTAATGACAGATACAATCCGCCCCTGTGCCTCTTCAACATCCTTGACCCTAACTGGCCCCATATATTGCATTTCTTCCTCGAAGGTTTCCACCATCCGGGAAGACATATTTTCGTATATAACCTTTTTGACTTCTTCGCTTGCCGCCTTCAAGGAGAGCATCAAGTCCGAATTATCAACTTCCTGGATAACACGCTGAATAGCGCGGCGGTCGAGTGTAATAATATCCTCGAATACAAACATCCGTTTCTTGATTTCCTCGGCCAAATCCTGGTCCCTGAGCTTGAGTTCTTCGAGAATTCCCTTTTCCGTACTGCGGTCGACGCCATTCAGAATCGTAACAATTGATTCGATGCCTCCGACTACGGTGAAGTCCTGGCGAATTGTAGCAGACAGATTCTGTTCAAGGATTTTCTCGACTTCCTTTATAACTTCAGGTGATGTCTGTTCCAATAAAGCAATCCGTCTTGCTACATCGGACTGGAGCTCGCCGGTCAAGGAAGACAAGATAATCGAAGCCTGCTGCGGCTCCAAATGCGCAAGAACCAGCGCAATGGTTTGCGGGTGCTCACTTTGCAAAAAGTTATATATTTGAATAGGATCAATCCGTCGTGCAAAATCGAAGGGCTTTACTTGCAGTTCAGACGTTAGCTTCTGAATGATTTTGGTTGCCTTGTCTCTTCCAAGTGCTTCTTCGAGCACCTCTTTTGCGTATCCGATTCCGCCCATTGCCAGGTAATCTTGGGCAATGCACATTTCGTGGAACTCGTTGAACACTTCTTCCTTCTCTTTGGAATCAACCTTCTGAATGCCTGCAATGGCTAGTGTTAGCTTCTCAATCTCTTGATCATCCAGATGCTTGAATACCTTTGAAGAAGCATCTTTCCCCATTGTAATCAGCAAAATTGCTGCTTTTTGCTTGCCATTCAATCTTAATGCTGTCGCCACAATGATCAGACCTCCTCTTCATGCAGCCATGTTCGGACGATTTTTGCAAAATCCTCCGGCCTCTGTTCAAGCAGCCGCTTCAATTGGCTTTCAACCGTTAAATCATGTTCGGCAAAGTATTCCTGTTCGTTCAATGGAATAGGCTGTTGCTGCTCAAATGCCGCTTGGATTTCTTCGTCTTCTTTTTTGCTTCTTCTAACAAACATCCATATCAGTAAGCCAATTAGGAGAAGCGTTGCCGCAGCAACTGCAATCCCGCCAATCAGGAACCAATTTTGTTCTGCTTCAGCCGCAACCGGCGTTTCTTCGGAAAATTGATGCGGAACGACCGTAACCCGCTGTGCAATTTGTTCTACTGTTAACTCTGGGTGCCCGAGTGCAGTACGGACAATATTCGCTGCTACATTATGAACATTTTCCTGGACACCTTCGGGAACGAGACCGGGCTTTCCCGGGATTGACGGAACACCAACGTTTATCGAAATATCTTCTATTTCATAAGGACTTTTTACAATTTCATTTGTAATCCGGTTAACTTCATAATTGACGCGCTCCTGCGCTTCTTCATAATCGCCAGTTCCATTAGCGGTATTTCCTGTATAGCCCGGTACATCTGTTTCACCCGTACCGACCACTCCACCCGCGTTCTCGGCATCGGTGCCCGTGTAGGACTTTGAGCTTTCTTCAGAACTGATGACCAGCCCCTGTTCGGAGCCATCCGCAGGTTTCACAAGATTTTCCTGGGTCTTCACTTTATCAAAGTTCATTTTCACAAAGGTATGGACGGATACCTTATCGCTGCCTAGCACACCACCTAAAAGCTTTTGGAGGTTTTGCTGAATATCCCGCTCAATATCTTGCTGAACTTTTCTTTGTTCGTCATAATTCTCCAAAGCCATTCCTTCTGTGCCCGTTTCATCGAGCAGCAAGGTTTCGCTATATTGATTCATGACCGTGATGTTTTCCATCGGCAGGTTTTTGACGCTACGGGCAATAAGTGTATACAGTGCTTTAACCTGTTCGTTATTCAGCTTTGCACCCGGTTCAATTTCTACCATGACAGAAGCACTTGCAGCCTGCTCATCACCTGGCCTGATAAAGACAGACTCCTCAGGCAAATTCAAAATGACCTCTGCGTTTTTGATTCCATCAATATGGGTAATTACCTTAGCCAGCTGGTTTTGCATCGCTTCCCGCTCAAGAATGTCAAACTGGCGGTCTGTCGCACCAAATGATAGATTCTGACTGAAAATATCATAATTGATATTGGTGTCCTTCGGATAACCCGCCGAAGCAAGGGTGACTAATAAATCGGCTGCATCTTTTTGCGGCACAAGCAGCATTGTTCCGTTATCGGAAAGTTTATAGTCTGTGTATCCCTGGCTGTCCAGCTCTGCTTTAATATCTCCTACTTCACGGGTGCTTAGCTGGCCCGTATAAAGCGGGACATACTGTGGCCGTGACGCAAAAACAACAAATGCGGATAAGGCAAACATCAGAAATAAAAAAGTTCCAATGATGAGCCATTTTTGTTTTGAACTCCGCGCTCCCCAATACTGGCTAAAAAGTTCTGTTGACTTTTTTATTTGATCTTTCCATGATCCTCTCATTTCTCACCCTGCCCAGCATCTTTCTAAATTACATTTGCATTCTCATGATTTCTTGATACGTTTCAACCGCTTTGTCCCTTACAGCTACTGTGAGTTCAAGGGCAAGCTTTGCCTTTTGAGAGGCTATCGTCACATCGTGTACATTCTCTGCAGTCCCGGCTGCTGCCTGAACAGACATTTCCGAAGCCTGCTTAACCGTTGTGTCGACATTTTCCATGTATGTTTTAAGTACATTCGAAAACGACACTGTTGGCTTCGCTGCTTCAGCCTTTTGAAAAGGATTTTGATTTATTTTGATGAAATCACCATTTAATCGTGAAATATCCATCCCTTATTCTCCTAACGTCCCAATTCAAGCGCTTTTAGCATTAGGGACTTTCCTGTATTGAACGCTGTTACATTTGCTTCATACGACCTTGAGGAGGCCATCAAATCAATCATTTCCCTGGACAAGTCTACGTTCGGAAGTCTTACGTAGCCTTCCGGATTTGCATCAGGATGACTTGGATCAAAAACGAGTTTAAATGGTGTCTGGTCTTCCGCAATTCTTGTAACTCTGACACCCTGCCCAGCCTGCTTGCTCATTTCTGTTTGAAAAATACCGGCAAACTGGCTTTGCCTAGGTTCCATTTCGACCATCTTCCGGCGATAGGGTTCCCATTCTCCATTGACAAACCTTCCGCGTGTTGAATTTGCATTTGCAATATTCGACGAGACCACATCCATGCGCAGGCGCTGAGCTGTAAGCGCCGATGCATTGATATTCAATGAATCAAACAACCTTAGACCCTCCCTTTAATGGCAATCGACAGTTTTTGAAATTCACTTGAAAGCTGACTTGTGAGCGTGTTATACCACAAAGCATTTTTACTTAAGGAACTCATCTGTTCATCAAGATCAACGTTATTTTCATTGTTTTGCATGGTCGTTCCTCTGTTTTCCACCGCAAAAGGCTGCGGTATGCCAGGACTATTGCCAATGATGACATGCCTGGAATCCGACCTGTTCCCAACAAAATTTGTTTGATTGCTCAATTTTTGTTTCAAAATATCTTCAAACACGACACTTTTGGACTTAAAGCCCGGTGTCTCTGCATTGGCGATATTGTTGGAAATTACATTCTGGCGCATGCTTGAAGCATTTAATGCAGAATGAAGGAGATTGATATTAGTCAAAAACGCCACTCCTATCCCTGGAATAGTTTGATATCTATCAAAATAAAAACTAGTAAACAATTGCAGGCGAAAAGAGGCACCTCAAGCGCCTCAAGCAACTTATCCTCGGACTTTTTCAAAATGATTTGTAACACCAGTTACCCAGTGGTTGTTCAAACCTGTTGGATCATTGGCTGCGCCAATCGGAGCGTATTTGCCAGCAATTTTTGTAATGCTGGTAAAACCTGAATCCAAATAATTATGGCTAAGGTTCCGTGCCATATCCATGATGCTTTCATTGACTGAGTTGTATGATCTCAAGCCATTTTTCCCCATCATTCCGGCAATATTATTTTTTTCGGCAGCTGCCCTTGATTTGCCATTCCCGGTTTCATGCTGGGAAATCGCAACGAGCAAGGCTGGATCGATGTTGTACCGTTTTCCCGCCTCAATAAACACCTCACCCTTGCCAGCAAGCTTGCCGCCAAGAAGCTGATTAACTTTTTCACTATTAATCTCTTTAAATCTTAATGAACTGGGCTGTTCAGAAGGGCCCATTTCAGGTAAGGAGTTATTTTTTTCGGAAAAAGTAATATTTTTTTCAGAAAGAAGGTTTAACTCGTTTAAACCCTGGGTATTCGTATAAATGGGCTGGCCTGGCTGTAAATTTAACTGCGGGGCCGTTTGAGTCTGCTGCATCATCATGTATTGTTGCAGCACCTCAGAAAATAGAGCTGCTGCATTGGTTTCGGTCTTTTGATTGCCAACGCTTCGTGCCCGTGAAAGCGTGTCAATGAGCATGGACCTGATAAACCAATCATCACCTATTAACAAAGGTTTCACCCTTTCTGGCATGAACTTTATTAAATGGACTCTCTTAGTAATCCAGATATATCGCCAATTATTTCGTCTGGAAGCATTGAAATATTCTTCAGCCTTCCATCTTCTATCTTTGCTTCAACCAGGATGATACGAAGCGGATCATGGGCCCGTTTCAGCACAAGAATCTGCTTTTCCCCGTAAACCAGATTCCGTATCATATCAAAGGTGTCATTGATAGGATGCCCGACAGTTAATTTAATTGGTTTTGTAAAGAATGGTTTCTTCTTTTTATAATCCAAAAAATTATAGAGTTTGCTTGCCGGTTTATTTTTTTGCAGTGTTTGCCCAATCATTCCATTCTTCCCTCCGCCAACCTGGTGAATACTATCGAATATACTCACTGTCTGTTGAATCATGGCAACCGACATTGAATATAAAGGATGTGTTCCGACAAAAAGGTGCAAATTTCTTTATATTGTTATTCTAATGGATAACAAATTTTTACTGACCGAAAAAAACATGCGTGATTACGCAAAAAAAATTCCGACGGACATAAAAAAATGCGCGGTCACGCAAGGAATTTTGCGGACCAACGCATATTTTGCTAGGACTATTTGAACGTGTCGACAAAAGCACCATTCGTCAAACTTTGATAATTTCCGTATTTTTTTGAGGCACGGCTGCGGTCCTTCAATTGTCCTCGCAACTGGATATTCTCTGACATTTTTTCCTTTAAAACTCTCTCCAGCTCTTGATCAAGCCCGAGTACTTCCTTCAATTTCTCTTTATCATTTTGTGATAGTATAGTCCCAGGATTAGCTGCTTTCCATTCATCCACATCCTTCATGAAAATGTGACGAATTTTCAACAATTCATTCAACTCATTAAATTCTTCCTGTTCGATTGCCTTTTTCATTTCCTGCGATACCCTAAGAAGTTCATTAATTATTTCTTCCATAACTATTTTCGTTTCACAGCTTCTGACCAGGTTTCGACCAATTCAACAGCAAATGTCTCGACCTCGACGAGCAGCTCGGAATCTTTCTTCATATTCGCTTCGATTAAACGTGCTTTCATAAAATCATACATCGCCATCAGCGACTTTGAAACTTCGTATTCAGGCTTTAAGGTAACCATTAATTCCGTTAAAATATCCTGTGCCCTAAGGTTATGCGTATGGGCATCCTGAAGTTTATTTTGATCAATGTCAAGCTTGGATAGGCGGATAAATTTAACGAGACCCTGATACAACATCAATGTGAGGTCTTCCGGTTTCGAAGTGGAAACGGCTTGTTTTTGATATGTTTGGTATGGATTTTTTAGACTCATAGGATACGATACTCCCTTCAATTCCTAAAAGATCGGTTATTTTTATTATCGGCTGATATGGGGGAAAGTTAAGGGTTTTTTAAATTTATTAAAAGGCTGTTAAAATAGTTTGTTGATTTCCGCTACGGACGCTTCTCTTTCCGCGGGCGATTTGGAAGCCTCCTCGGCGCTATGCGCCTGCGGGGTCTCCCTACTCTGCTTGTCCCGCAGGACGTTGAATAGCCTTCCTGAAAAAGCACCGCAGGAGAAAATGCGTTTTTTGCATTTTCGAACGAGTCTCGCATCCTCCGCTACAATCAACTTCCTTTTAAAACACAGTGTTCATTAATACAACCCTATTCTATAAAAAAATCCGCAAAGCCCCCTCTTTCAAGGATGACTTTACGGATTTCTAGCTGCCGACTTGATGGACGACGCCGGAACTGTCAATTAGGTAGTTTAGCCTCTGATTGTAGGATTTCAAGTTTTGTATTTTAGCTGCATCGCCAAGCTGGCTGAATGCGTGGATTTCCCTAGCGAGCCTGGAAACCTCATTTTGCAGCTCGATATTGCGCTGACGCTCTTGATTGAGTTGCTGCTCTTGCTTCCTAAGCTTATTCCGGAGAACTTCTTTCTCGGAGTTGATTTCTGACTTCATGTTCTCAATCTCAGTGGCTGCTTGCTGATTGAGCAATGCCATATTGGTTAGCTGGTACAGGCTGCTCAGCATATCATGCAAATTTATCCCCGGAAGCTGTTCCACATTAGAGATAAGCCCTGATAAGATATCGATCAGGTCGCCATCCTGAGAAGATTTTTTGGAAAAACTTCCAACTGTTCCGTTTACCTGCTCAATCGGCTCAGTAGAAACGACAGGCACGTCATTTTCAGAGATTGTGATGAATTCAACCTGAGGCTGTTCCAGCTTTTGCTTCTTCTGCTGCTTTTTTGCCAGAGTGTAATATTTATAGCTTACAGATTGGTAGCCTCGGCCTAGCACATTTGCTGCCTCATCCAATAGTTCTGTTATATTTCTCGCGCCTTCTTCCTGGCGTTCTTTAATATAAAGGAACATAAAGTCGATTTCAGCCTTTGACCATTTACGGTTCACTTTTTTTGATTCCCCGTGGTCTTGTGTTTGATTGAGGCCAAGCATCATTAAATTGTTATAGTAAAAAATTAGAGAATCTTTACTCAACCCGTGCTTCGTTTCAAGTTGATGAATTTCTTCCTCGCTTACATGCGCCTGATGGGGTTGAAGCATCATTTCCTTTAATTTAGAAAGAGCTAATTTTAAGCTCATCGTCATACCTCCTATTTCAAAGCATCCCTATTAATTCTGTATATAAAAGTTCTTAGTTTGTTTGGGTAATTTACTATATAGTACGAATGTTAGAATTGTTTTTTGGGGAGTATCTGTGTATTTTTTGATGAAGTTATCAAACAAAACAAAACTATATTCCTATTTTTATTATAAGGGGTGAGTAAGTTTTTGTAAAAAGAAATGAGAAAAACATGCCGGTTAGAAGGCATGTTTTTTATTGAGATATTCTTTGTTTTTATCTTTGTTTTAAACGCATCTGCCTTTGTTTTTCAAAACAGTATTGGAGGATTTTCATCTGGTCGGATTGACCTAGATGTACAAACTTAAGCGCTACGGTTTGCCTTTGCCCATCCTCACTTGGCGAAGTTCGGATTACCTGGGCATCAAAATCTATTTTTGAAATCACTTTGTTTATAGCTGGAAGCATGAAGGTTCCAGTAAAAATTTCTTCTGTTGGCAATTCTGCCTGCGGACTGCAGGAAAGCAGGATGCCACCACTGCTGATGTTGATGGATGTACAGTCCTGGCCATTTAATGTGACGGGTATACTGGCACTCACTCGAAAATCTTCTCTTCGCTGAATCTTGATGATTTCTTGTTCGCAAGGCTTTTTTAACCGGTATAAAAGGATTGCGTCTTTCTTTACTCCGAGAACTTCTGTTCCAAATCGATACTGATTATCGTTGGTGACAAAAGATATTCTCAATGGAGTACCCGCCACCAGTTCTCCAATCACATTCGAATCCGAAGGAGAACTAATCATTATTTCCTTTTCTGTTATGTCCGCAATAATTGAACGGCAAGACTGCTCTCGTTCGACAATATCAATAAAAATATTTTGATTTACTTTTGGAAACATGTGATCCCCTCTATTATATTAGTTTTCTTTACAGATTTTTCCTATGTATAGAGCTAAAAAAAGAGGATGAATTGGCTTCATCCTACTACTTACCTATCTTAAAAAGTCTACGAGAGATGGCTGAATGATGCGTGCTCCTGCTGATAAGGCAGCTCTTTGCACATTCTCTTGTGCCTTCAAGTCAATGATTACTTTCGTGAGGTCCACATCTTCTTCCTGGGAAAGCATTCGGGTCGTTGACAGCTCAAGGCCGTCAATTCGCGACATGCTCAGCTCCATCCGGTTCATCCTCGCACCCACCTCAGCACGCTGCCTGAGAAGATTATCAATTTGCCCATCAAGCTTAGTTAAGGCATCAGCGGATGTCTGTCCACCAGCACTAAAGCCTGAAACAATATCCTCAAGAACCTTGAAAACTCCACCTTCATGATTGAACACATCGGTGCCAAGAACATTGATTTGAACAATATTCGTCTGGCCAACGCGTAACTCAAGCAGTTCAGTGTTGCTGTTCATGAATCCTTTTGCAGTTCCTGGAGTAGATTCGCGATAAGGCGGAGTTTTCACATCCGTACCTGCAAAAATAAACTTTCCAGCCAACTGGGTGTTTGCTACCTCACCAAGATGTTCCTTCAACTGGGCAATTTCCTGTGCGATGGCAGCCCTGTCTGTCTCGCCATTTGTTCCATTCGTACCCTGAATCGTCAACTCACGAACCCTCTGCAGGACTGAGGTCACTTCGTCGAGAGCTTCATCGGTCGCTGTCATCCACGAAAGTCCGTCTCCACTATTCCGCTTGTATTGATCGATTTCATTAAGCGATGACCGGTAAAACATTCCTCTTACCGCTACAACAGGATCGTCCGATGGCTTATCAATTTTTTTACCAGTGGATAATTGCTGCTGATATTTTTCCATCGCCTGGTTGCTTCTATTTATATTCGCAAGCATATTCTGGTTCAGCATGCTCTGGGTGACCCGCATAGCTTATCTCTCCTTCTACAATCCGACTCTGCCCATGCCGTTGATGACTTTATCCAACAGCTGGTCCATGACAGTCACATATCTGGCAGCGGCATTATATGCCTGCTGGAATTTAATCATGTTGGCCATTTCCTCATCCAGGGATACACCTGAAACAGATTGGCGGCGGTTTTCTACCTGCTGAATAATCACTTCCGAGTTATCCTTCATCCGCTGGGCTTCGTTTGAATCAATCCCCAACTGGCCGATGATGTTCCGGTAAAAGTCGTCTGCTGTTGAATTCGCACTTCCAAAGGTGAGACCAGCAAACTTTGCATTGGCAATTTCCTGCGCATTCTGGCCGTTACCAGTGGATGACGTGCCAGCAGTTTCTTCTTTGCCTGCTGCAATCATGTTCAACGAGTCAATAATATCCCCATGAACTTCTATATCCGCGGCTGTTGAACCTGTAAAGAAAGGAACTCTTACTTGCGAACTCCCATTAATATTGTTCAAATTATAGCCGCTCTGATGGATGGAGTTGATTTGATTTGTGAATGCCGCTGCCAGTTCATTCATTTTTCCTTTTAAACTAGGAATGATGGATGAAGCTTCAGAGCCCTTCAATCCGTACGCCTCAATATGGCCCAGAAGCTCACCAGAAGCGAAAGATACTTTTTGGTCATCTATTTTGATTTCATCTGGATCCACGAGCCCTGTGGCTGGATCATAGCCTATTGTTAATTTAGCGGGTGTTTGACCTGAAACCAATACTCCGTTACCAGCAGAGACATTGACCATACCGTTTGCCGCTGGAGTGACGTTGACATTGACAAGCTTGGAGAGCCGGTCAATCAGGACATCGCGTTGGTCATAAAGGTCATTCGGCTGATAATTGTTCGGCACAAGACTGGAAATCTGCTTATTCAGACTTGCAATCTGTGAAGAAAGAGAATTAATTTCGCTTTCTTTTGTTTTGATGACATTTTTCAAATCACCCTGGATTTGGTCCAGTGTGTTGGAGATATGCTGGAAAGTTTCAGCTACAGCCACACCTCTTTGCCTTACAACTGCTCGAGCAGCAGCACTGTCCGGATTTTTGGAAAGCTCTTCCCAACCCTTCCAGAATTCGTCCATTGTGGCGGCAAGTCCGGAATCGGATGGTTCATTTAAAAGCTCCTCAATCCGCGTGAATGTATTGGTTTTTGCTTCCCAATATCCGAGATTTTTACTTTCACCACGAATCTGGACATCCAGGTATTCTTCGCGGAGGCGGACGATTTTGCTAACCTCAACACCCGTCCCCAATTGGGCAGGAGACTGGTCATTGTGCATACCAGGACTAGGGATCGCTTTTGAGGCCTGCATTTCCGCCCGCTGCCGTGTGTATCCTGTTGTATTTGCATTTGCTATATTATGGCCAGTGACGGACAATGCAGTTTGCTGGGCATAAAGCCCTCTTTTCCCCACTTCTAAGCCGTGAAAAGTTGAAGCCATTCCCTAACCCTCTCCTTGCCTAAAACTTAAATCTATATTTTTGCATCTAGCATACTTGAATATCGTTTTTTTACATTTGGCCCGTACCCTGACGTCTGTTCCTTTCCAGCAAACAAACCGATCGAGTAGTGCAAATAGGACAACGATGTTTGAATTAATTGCTGGTTGTCCTTGTTTGCAAGGCTTAACTCCTGAATGACATTGCGGAGTTTCGAGGCTGCGGAAGTAATGCGATTTTTCAAGAAAGGTTGATGAACATGTTCGACAAGTTCGTCCAGTGTGTAAGATGTACCTTCCAGTCCATTACTGGTTTGATAATCCTTAACAAACTGTTCCCTTTCACGCTCGAGAACCCCAACTGCTTCCAAAAGTCTTGCTTCTCTAGACAGCAGGCTCTGAAGCATTTCAGTATCCCCTGAAATCAGAACTTCCCGCTTCTCTTTGGCCAGCTCTAACAACTGCTGGTGCTCTTCATGCATTTTTTCCAATATATCTATTAAATCTGTAAGAGGCGCCATCTGCGTCACTCCTATTCTCCTTCATTTGCCCAGAAACCAAGTAGTTTGTCAGCTACTTTAGAGCTATCTACATTGTAGGTACCGCTTGCGATTTGTGTTTTGAGTTCCTGAATTCGTGCCTGGCGCTCCGCCTGGCCATTAGCCATTGCTTTGGAAATCTCAAGTCCCTTCGCAGAAATCTTAACTTCCGCAGAAGGAGATGACTTCCTATCTGTATTGTTTATAGTTGAACGGTTCTGTTGACTCTGGTAGGAATGGAACCCATATTTCATGTCATTGATCCGCATAGTAATCCCTCCTATCACTTCCTTTCTATTATCGGATATTTAGTAAAGAATGTTTAGTGTTTTTTATAAAAAAATGTAAAAAAGCAGTGTTCCGATGTAGGAACGCTGCTTTTGCATTATGATTTGCTGTTAACATTTAGCCCGACAAAGTCGATCTCAAGCTGCTGTTTTTGCCTTAGGTAGACTTCAATTTTACCAGGTGTGTAGTTGTGGACTGTTTCAAAAGGGGTATAGTCTGCCTGGACGCCGCCACGCTCCCAATTGATTTTAAGTTCAGTCGGAGTAAAATTTAACTTTACTGAACCATGGCTCGGAATGAACTTTATCGTTGTGTCAGCAGGTCGCGGGTTCACTTTGCTCGTTATTATATTGTTGAGTGCATCCTTTTTATGTTCAATCGCTGCCAGTTGATCGCCTTCTTGCGATATTGTGGCGACAGCTTCTAACGCTGCGTTCCTCGCTTCAGCTGCATTTTCAGTAGAAAAGGTGCTAGGAGTCTTCATATTGAGATCATATCTTAATTGTTCCTGGTTAATTTCTAATACTGCCGGCTTGCGGTCAATCGACATTTGGGCTGGCTGTTGCTTTAAAGCTAGCTGCGCTGGTCTTTGCTCCAGTTCCTGGATGGGTTCTGTTTTGCGCAGACCGATTTGTGCGTGTGTTTGATTGATGCGTATTTGTGGGAACAATCTGTTCACCGCCTCAGTCTAGGGTCTGCAATTATGCCTTGCGGTCAATCAAATGGCCGAGATATTCGGACATCGCTGCATACATATCAAGCAGCTTCTTTGAAGGTATTTCTCTAAGGATCTGGTTGGTGTTATCATCAATGAGCGTTACATAGTACTCCTGCAATCCTTCGTGATATTCAAATTTCAAGTGTGATTGGGAACTAGTCAAAAATTCATTCATACTCTTAACGACTTTTTCTGTTTGCTTTTTTGACGGATGTTCCTCGCGAAGCTCTTCCTTTATAGGTGCTACTTCTTTTACCTTTGGCACATCAATTTCCTGCTTAATATTTGTATCCATCCGCAGTTGGTTGTGAAGCGTAATCTTATCCAGCATGGTATCCCCTCCATGGCATATTATGGTTACTACTGTTATCGGTTAATGGTAGCGAATGTTTAATTAATTGAGAGAATAAGAGAGGAGCAAATTTGTCATGATAAAAGGCAGTCTTGTTAATGAAATTACCAACGATGTTCTATTATTTCTAGGGTGGTAACTTACCTTCGTACAGGCCATCACCCGATAATAATTGGATATTGTTTTAACTCTTCTTAAAGTTTGGTATATTAAGGATATAGAACAAACGTTCCGTGTCTTTAGGGGAGTGGAGAAGGATGTTAAAAAAACTTACAGAATTTGTACCAATGGGAGTCCTTAGTTTAATTTTTGGCAAATTACTTGGAGATGGAAATTTAACTATAGAAAAACAACGGCAGCCACGTTTTCGTTTTCAACACTGTTATTCTGACCATGAATGGTGTAACAACTGCTATGAATCCTTAAAAGCGTATATTCCTTTAGCGCCTCCAAAGAAACGAATTACTTTAGATTCACGGTTAGAAAAAGGGTATTCAGAATCTGTATATGTTCAATCTAAAACATCACCTCTATTCGGATTACTCAAACAACTCTGGTATCAGGAAAACAAAAAAGTGATTCCACTTGAAATTCTCTCTGAGGTTTTAGATGAAGCAGGACTTGCGTGGTGGTATCAAGATGATGGACACCTTGCCATATGCAATAGAAACAGAGTTAGAAAGATAATTCTGTCATCAGACAATTTTTCATATGAGGAAAATACTACTTTAATTGAGCTTTTGAAACAAAAATTCCAACTTACTTTTTCCTTAGATGGACAGAATAGATTATGTCTATATAATCAGAAGGAAATTTTATTTTTTCTTAATAAAGTAAGACCCCTTATGCATTCTTCAATGAATAGAAAATTATATCATTTTACTAACAAAGAATGCTCACTCTTCCCACATAGAAAAAGAACAACGATAAGTTTGCCAACCTCTATTTTAGTCAAAGCTCCAACTAAAGATATTATAGGCATGATAGAAAGTATCGAAACAGAATCCTTTCTTCAAAATTGGTTTAATGAGTGTTACAGAAATAAAATACTTAATCTTAGCTTAGATAATAACAAGTATCAGATCAATATAGAAAAAGAACAACTTATTAAAATAGATTATCTAAAAAAACGCACTGGATTAACTATGAATGAGATAGTTTATCTTGCTTCACAAATCGATTAAAAAGGGATTGCCACTGGCAATCCCTTTTTAAATTTTATTAACGAAGAAGTTGTAGAACTCCCTGCGGCTGCTGATTTGCTTGCGCGAGCATAGCTTGTGCAGCTTGAGAAAGAATAGAATTCTTAGTTTGGTTCATCATTTCTTTCGCCATCGTGCGAACATTTATTTTCATAAATGACTAGACTATATCTTCACCCTCTAGCAATCTAGTAGGGGTCGGGCACTTCGGATTCACAATGCTGATGACCATTGTTTCACCTATGGATTTCATCATCATAGCTTTCGCCTTAGATGGTTTATCCTAGTCGTTGAACCTTCTCCACTCTTTCGAGACAGGAGCTTGGCTGCTGATTGCCCATATCTTTTCTTTTTTCAAACCATCACGCTTGTTGTTTCCAACTACGTTGTGGTAAGAAAAGCTCTAAGGGGTTTCCAGCAATTCACCCGATAATAATCGCTAGCCGTTACCAGCTAGGACGACTGTGCTTGTCACTGCTCTTAGGCAGCTATAGCATAATCAACGTCACGGATACGAGATTCCGCAGCAGTTAGATTTTCAGACGCATTGTTCAAATTATTTATTGTATGTTCTAAACGGTTTTGCATAGCACCAAGATATGAACGACCGCTTGAAACACTTTCAATTTGTGTATCAAGTGCTGTAAGAGCTGCCTGAGAATTAGTATAGTCTGTTATATCTAGTGTACCTAATGCAGTCTCGACACTCTCAAGTTCAACTCCAGCAGTTGCAAAATCAATCTGAATTAAATCTGCATTATTCGCACCAACTTGAAGATTTACTTTACCGTCGCCGGCATCGCCTGCTGTCTTATCGAATAAGTTCTGTTTATTAAACTGTGACTTTTCTTTAATTCTTGTCACTTCTTCTGCCAGCTGTTGGAACTCATTATCAAGTGCTGTTCTATCCTCAGTAACATTAGTATCATTTGAAGATTGAACAGCTAGCTCACGCATACGTTGAAGAATGTCATGTACTTCATTAAGTCCACCTTCAGCAGTTTGAATCATTGAAATACCATCCTGTGCATTTTTAGAACCAGTTTCTAATCCACGAATTTGTCCACGCATTTTTTCAGAGATTGCTAGACCTGCTGCATCATCACCAGCACGGTTTATACGAAGACCTGAAGATAACTTTTCCATTGAGCTTGATTGTGCATTGTTTGCACTGTTCAACTGACGGTGCGTGTTAAGTGCTGCGATGTTATGGTTAATACGCATTCTATTTTCCTCCTAATATGTTGGTATTTATTTCTTAAAAGGATGATCCTTTTAAAGATGATTTATAATAAACCCTTTGGGCCTATTAACTGGTGAGCGTTTGTTGCTTTTTGATAAGCTGCTATTTTACTAATCGGTTTGTTTGATTAAGAGTTTAGCAATTTATCAACTTTCATTTACTTTTATCGGACATGCTTCAAACGAGTTTAGCCCCAACTAAAAATAATTTTTACTACTCAGGAGATTTGTGTAGTTTTCTGTTCATCCAGTCCGCTATAGGTATACAATTCCTCACGAAAAACTTTTACATCTCTAGGTGCATCTATGGCGAACCTCAATAATCCCGTCTCGGTTTGAAGGAGAGTTACTTTAATAAACTCGCCGATTTGAAGAGCATCTCCAACCGATTTAACTTTCTTTCTAAAAGCTTTGGCATGGCCCGGCTTTTTCCTTATCACAGAAATATTCTCTGGGGCTTCCACTGTCAAACGAAGTTTTGAAGCAAATTGGACGGCAGTTACCTTTACGTCATCATCAATAATGACGGATTGTCCAATTTCTCTTCCGATAATCAACATCTGTGAACCTCCCGGCGGCTCTGGGTATTTTTTATATTGAGTATCATGGTTACTAACTCAACCACTTGTCTTAATTATCGGCCGATATTTGAAAGGGTTTAGGAAAATATGTAAACAAATCTGCAAATAAAAAGCACCGCCTTAAGTCTCCTTAAGACAGTGCTATCATTACATACCCAATTGTGAGGATAACCAGGAACTTTGCGAATTCATTTGCTGTAGGGCTTTTTCCATTGCACCGAACTGCTTCCATAAACGATTTTCATAAGCACGGACTTTATCCTGCTCCCTGTCGATATTTTGATCGATCGATTTCAACTGTCTGGCAATGAAGCTTTTTGTATCAACGGAGGAATTTGGTGAACCCGCTAAAGAGCCAAGCTCAGTAACAGCAGTGTTCAACCGGTCATAGATTCGCCAGGCGAATCCGCTCTTCTGGTGCAAAGTTGAATTCGTTACAGTTGTACCAGTTAAATTCGTGTCTTTTGCTACGAACATATTTTTGACATCTGCAAAATTGGTTTGAAGCACACCTTTCAGCTTCGCTTCATCAAGAATTAATTTACCGTTATCACGATAATTAGTAGAAAAATTGATGCCAATATCTCTTAATGAATTAAAGCTATCCGGCAGGCCTTCTACTGCTGAATTGAGGCTGTTCCTCATTTCCGTCAAAAAGGAACGAATGGTTGAGTCTCCAGTTAATAAACCGCTTTTCGCCTTCTCATCCCAGAGCTTAGTTTCCGTTTCCTTCATTTCCTTCCTTTGTTCATCAAGCAAAGGTGGGTAATCGCGATATTTTTTTTCAGTTAGCCTGCCATTTAAATCAGCAATTAGTTCGTTGTATTTATCCACAAAAGTTTTAATGCTGGTGAAGATTCCTTCTGTATCACTGCCCACTTGAATCGTAACATTACTAGTAATGTTATTTTTAAGGTTAAAAGTTACTCCTTCATAAGTGAAAGTATTTGATGAAACAGGTATGGTGGTCCCGTTTATCGTAACACTGCCTGAAGTTGCGTTCGTGCCGGAAATATCTGTATCTACAAATTTAAGAGGATTGTTAGGGTCACTGATGTTAGAGATATTGATTTTACCAGCAGACCCGGCATCCATCGAAGTCAGTACAAGACTTCCACCCACATTCGAAGCCTTTACTCTTGATGTTTCGGAGTAACTATTTATCTTGGCAACCACTTGATCCAACGTTCCATTACCGATTTCTATTGTTGTACCGGTCGAAGGATCAGTTGGATCTGTTGCATTCAAAACAAACGTAAAGGGATCCGTAACTGATTGTCCCCCACTATTAAAGCTTGCGATAGCAGGTTTCGCTGAAGTTGCCATTGTCGCACTGTTAATCACAAAATCTGACCTTGTACTCGTCCCTGCCGATGAAACTGCGACACTTGTACTGCTGGAGGTGACTGTCTGCTTATTGAATGTTGATTGCAAACGCAATCCTTCCATAGCCTTCCTGAATTCATCAACCTTCTTGTTCACATCCCGATAAGCATCTGATTTCCAGCCCATTGAGATTTTCGATTGCTGCATCTTATGAAGGCGGCTGCTTTGTACATTAACAAGATTGGCAACAATCTCATCAGTATTCATCCCTGATGCCAAGCCGCTGATTCTTAATGTCGTACTATTACTATTAATCATTGGGTCATACCTCCTTCCATACTTTCCATAAATGACGACCCTTTTATCGAAGTCTATCGGCTAAACTAAATTAAAGTTTAGAGATATTAAAAAATCGGGACAGTTTCCCCACCGTCCCGATTCTACCTACCTCATAATATTATTAGCTATCCCCATCATTTGGTCGGCATAGGAAACTGCCCGTGAGTTCATTTGATAGCTCCGCTGGGAGGTCATCAAGTCGGCCATTTCCTTCGTGATGTCGACATTGGATCCTTCCAAAAATCCAGTTGATACTTTGAACTCCCCTGCTTCCATTGCCCGTACATAATCACCAACTGCAGATCCCTGAGGGAGAGCCGCTTCGTCAATCACGAATTGATTGTCTCCTGTATTTTGCAATAGCGAAGGATTCGGAATATCAACAACACCAACCTGTTGCTGGGAAAGCGAAGTTTGACCGGTCTGCTTGTTTCTAAGCTGAATCTGGCCATTTTCCGTGATTTTTACTTCATCAGCACCACTTAGTTCAATTGGATTGCCGGTTTGGTCAAGTAATAGCGCACCATTCGCATGAGCAAGATGATAGCTTCCTGAATTATTAGGATTAGGGCTTAAATGGAAGTTTCCGTCCCTAGTATAACGGACTTCACCATCTCCTGTTCTTACTTGGAAAAAGCCCTTGCCAGCAAGCATCAGGTCAAACGGACTTCCTGTTTCAATCGCCTGGCCCTGCGCCATATCGAGCTGAGTCATCCCAGCAACGGTTCCATAGCCAACCCGAAGGCCCATCGGAGTCAACCTTCCTTGTTCCTGATCGCCTCTGACCTGGTTATTCAGCTGTGAAGCAAGAATCTCCGAAAAGCTTTGCTCGCGGCGCTTAAACCCTGGTGTATTGATATTTGCCAGGTTGTTTGCCGACGTATCCAGCTTTTGCTGATAGGCGTGCAGCGCACCTGAAGAAATATATAATGACGTATTCACGTGCATGTTCTCCTTTTAAAAAAGATATTAGCCATTGACCCTGCCGATTGTGTTCAGCTGCTCAAGTGAGCGGTCATATGCACCGACTACCTTCTGATTAGCTTCGTAGCTTCGCACCACTGTCATCATGTCGGTCATCGTTTGGCCAAGGTCGACATTCGATTGTTCAATGAAGCCCTGGTTCAACGAAAAGCCTGGATTATTGCCGACATCGATTACCTGCAAAGGAGCGTCCGCCACGAACACACTGCCGCCAAAGCGGCGAAGTTCGCTTGGATTATTTGCAACAGCAACACCTACTTGTCCCCCATCCGCAGTTTGCTCAGGACGCCCGGGATAAAGTGTGATTTGCCCCTCTGAACTAATTCGGATATCTTCTTTTGTAAGACCTGCATTCAGCTGAATCGGCTGACCATCCGATCCAAGAATCCTATAACCTTCAGATGTGACAAGCTGACCGTTTGCATCAACGTCCCACTTGCCATTCCGTGTATATCCAACCGTTCCATCAGATAGCTGGACGGTGAAAAAGGCTGCGGTTTTAACTTGCCGGCCGTTAACAGTTCCCAAAGGCAATGCTTGGTCATTAATTGCTACATCAAGAGGCAGCCCTGTTTCCACAAGAGAGCCTTGTAAAAAGCTTGGAACCCGCTCCTGGGCATAGACGCCGTTTGAAAGCTCGCCAATCAAAGCTGGCTGGCCAGGAATCTTAATCCCTGTAGCACCGGCTTGGATTTGTTCATAATCACGGATCCTCGAAATTAGCATATTTGGAAATGAACGTAGTGTGGCATCGTCTTTCTTGAAGCCTGGTGTTTGGGCATTTGCCAGGTTATTGGACAGTGCTTCCTGCTTCCGCTCCATCGCGAACATCCCTGATGCTGCCGAGTACAATCCTCTTATCATCTTTCTCCCCCTTTCTTTAATGTCTAGCTCCACAAGGAAGGCTTCGTCAGCATATACGTCGCACGAAGAAAAAGCGATAGCTTTTTCGAGGAGCGCCTAGCGCCTAGTGTACTTCGGTCCCCTCGTTACGATAAGTCAACATCGATTCGCTTGCGCTCATCGTGTTTCCTTTATCTCCTTCGAGGCCCTCCAGTCCATACGGCGCTGGACAAGGCGCTTTCGCTTTTCTACGTATATAAGTTAACAAGCATCCCTTTAATTTCACCAATGCGTTCCAAAATAGATAGCTGGTCATTCTGCTGATTAAGAATTTGATCGGTCAGCTCAACCATTTTCCTATCGATAACCTGGACAGTCTTCAGTACTTTATTTCCGCCGTATAAATCCCAGCTTTCTGTCTGGTAGAGGCCAACGCCGTTTTTTGTAACATCGTCCATGAATCTCTTAACAAGGTTTTTATACTTATTGAGCTCTTGAAACGTTGGGTTTTCGCTCAGTTTTTGCCCCTGGCTGTCAATATCCTGGAGAAGCTGATGAAGGTGTTCCTTTGTCAGTTCCTTTGAATATGTGTTGAAAATTGATTGAAAGGCTGGGGATTGGACTGCGCCGCGTTCTTGTGTTGGAAAGCGTTGCTCACCAAAGTTCAACCGAATAGAGTCTTGTACTTTCACACGCGTGCCCTCTTTCTAAAAAAGGACCCTCTAGCAGGGTCCTTGTTAAATGTAGACTTGCTCAGTAAGGTTCGTCCTGCTTAACCGATTACTTTACGGATTGATTCCATAACGCGGTCAGCCTGGAATGGCTTAACAACGAAATCCTTTGCGCCAGCCTGGATGGCTTCCAATACCATTGGCTGCTGGCCCATAGCCGAGCACATAATGATGCTAGCCTGTGGGTTCAACGCCCTGATTTGTTTCACTGCCGTAATGCCGTCCATTTCCGGCATCGTGATGTCCATAGTTACAACATCAGGATTCAGTTCCTGAAATTTTTCGATAGCGTCTACTCCATTGACAGCTTCGCCAACAACTTCAAGTCCATTTTTAGTTAGTATATCTTTCAGCATCATGCGCATAAACGCGGCATCATCAACGATTAATACCCTTGCCATAATTTCTTCCTCCTATTGTCTATCGGTGTTTAATTAGTCATTTTACTTATACGGTCAATAGGGCTGACAATATCCGTAATCCGGACGCCGAAGTTTTCCTCAATGACAACAACTTCTCCTTTTGCGATCAGCTTGTTGTTTGCCAGTATGTCAACAGGTTCTCCTGCCAATTTATCAAGCTGAATGACAGAACCTGGTCCAAGTTCGAGGATTTTTTTAATTGGCATTTGCGTACGGCCCAACTCTACGGTAATAGCCAATGGGATATCGTATAGTAAATCAATATTCGCTTTGCTTGAGTGTCCAACCGAATGTTCAGCAAATGTCGCATATTCCACTCTTTGGACATTCGTATTAGGTGGAACCATCGAAGCAGGTGTTGGCTCTGGCTGTATAACCGGAGCAACAGAAGCCGTTTGCATGATTGGCTGCACTGGCGGCTGAACCTGTGGCTGTACTTGAGGCACAACCGGTGTTGGTGCAGGAGCATCACCCGGATTAAGCAGCTTATGAATCATTTCTTTTCCGACTGATAGCGGTATGAATTGAACCATATTGGAATCTATTAAACTGCCAACCTTCAGTTTGAAGGAAACCTCAATAATGATTTCCTCGTTTAAATCCTCGACCTTCTTTGGAGGGACTCCTATTACATCAACCGTCGGTGGTGAAATATCCACCTTTTGATTAAAGAGGGTAGACATCGATGTAGCAGCTGAACCCATCATCTGGTTCATCGCTTCCTGGACCGCACTTAAATGCAGCTCTGAAAGATCTCCTTCAGCAGGAATGCCTTCGCCACCCATCATCAAATCAGCTATGATTTTCGCATCTTTTTCTTTAATCATGAGCAGATTCTTGCCTCGAAGGCCGGAAGTATAGTCAACATGGACTGCTACCTGGTTTTCTTTTATCGACTCTTCCATCCGCTCCCACTCAATCACCGCAAGAGTTGGGGTTGTAATTTCAACCCTTTGATTCAAGAGCGTCGAGAGGGCAGTCGTTGAACTTCCAAGTGAGATATTACCGAGTTCACCTAGTGCATCTTGCTCCAAAGGGCTTAGGAAATCCCTAATGGACAACACTGTAGTGGAATCAATTTGATTAAATAACGCATTAATTTCATCTTGAGATAATGAACCTTCACCCATTAATTCATTCATCTCCTTCCATTGTAACTGCATGATCGATTTGGACCGCATAGCGCCCTTTTTGGACACCTGGGTTTCCAAGATATCTAGTTGATTGGCCGACTTTTACAAGCAGCTTACCAGCGTCAATACCGATTACATCTCCAATTTGCAGGTTCATTAAATCTGAAACGGATAATGTCGCCCTGCCGACTTCGGCAATGACCGGAACATTGACTGTGTTTAAGTTCTGGACAATTTTATCCTGCTGCGGAGGATTTTTTTTCGTTGTCATTGATGAATACAGCTGTTGTGTCGACAGTTTTGGAAGAATAGGCTCCACAATTAAATGCGGGATGCATAATGTTAATCTCCCGGTAACCTCACCAATGGTCGCACGCAGTGCAACGATAATCACTGTGTCATTCTGAGATGCGATTTGAATGAATTGAGGATTGGATTCGATTGCTTCCCAATGAACCTCTACATTCTCAATACCTTTCCAAACATCCTGGTACATCTCTGCCACTTTGACGAAAATTTTCTTGATGAGCACTGTTTCAATCTCGGTCAAAGCTTCACTTCGGACAGAGGAAGCCCCTACCCCTCCCATCAATCGTTCCAGCATTGCTGTAGCTATCTGGGGATTGGTTTCAATCACCATTTTTCCATCCATCGGTTTCACGTCGTACAAATTCAAAATCGTCTTGGACGGAATAGATGCAATGAATTCCTGGTAGTTTACCTGGTCGACGAGATCAATTTCAATTTGGACAAATGTCCTTAATTGAGCTGAAAGATAGGAAGTAAACATCCTCGTGAAATTTTCGTGAATGCGCATAATGCTGCGAAGCTGATCCTTCGAGTATCGCATCGCACGTTTGAAATCATATACTTTCACTTTATCTATTGGTTCGTTTATATCGGAGGCTTGAAAATCTCCGCTGTGCAGAGCTGATAACAGGGCATCTATTTCCTGTTGAGATAAAACATCTGCCAAATGCCTTCCCCCTAACTCTTCCCTGAGTTAAATAACCATTCATGGCCTCTTATCATAAAGATGCGAACGGTTAACGCTTAAGGTTGATAATTTCTTCAAGGATGGAGTCTGATGTTGTGATTGTCCTGGCGTTTGCCTGGAATCCACGCTGAGCTACAATCAGCTCAGTAAACTCTTCGGTCAAATCAACATTCGACATCTCAAGGATACCTGTATTGATTTGCCCACCACGGTTATCTTCAATCCTGCCTGCGAAGACATCACCGGAGTTTCCTGTTTCTTCAAACAATGTGCTGCCAACTTTGCTAAGCCCACCAGGATTTGGTACAACAGCAGTTGCAAGCGAAATATTTTCGCCGGCGCGAGTTGGGTCATTATTCATAAAATAGTTCGTGCCGTCCCAAGCTAGCTTGCCACTTTGGCCATTTTTATCAACAACGTTAATATAGCCATAGGCGTCAATTGAAAAAGAGGTGTAATCAGCACTGGAAAGTTTAATATCAACCAGGCCTGTATCGGTTGTCCCTTTTACAAAAAATCCGTTGGAATTAACCAGGTTTCCACTTGCATCAAGGGTGAAATTGCCCGCCTTAGTCAAATAAGGGGATGCGTTCGGGCCAGCCTCTGACGTTACAACGAAAAATGCATCTCCATCAATCGCAAGGTCAGTCCCAACGTTCGTAGTCATCGGGCTTCCTGGTGTGTGGAGCGTATCAATTGAAGAAATTCTTGTACCAAGGCCGACTTGCTTAGGATTTATCCCGCCTGTTTGATTATTTGGACCAGTAGCACCAGCAATATTTTGGCTGATAATATCCTGGAACATGACACGGCCTTTTTTAAACCCGACCGTATTTACGTTTGCGATGTTATTACCGATCACATCCAATTTTGTTTGAAACCCTTTCATTCCTGAAACACCGGAGTATAGAGACTTTAACATTCATTTCCCTCCTAAAATCTTGGTTTATTTCACTTCTTTAATTTCTGTTACATACTCCAACGGAATTTTCTGCTCTCCAACGAGATAGTAATAATTCCCTTCAATCGTGGAAATCCCTTTTACAGTACCACTGGCTGTAGCTCCGCTTGAATCCGTCAGCCAAGTAATCTCTTTTCCAATTACCGAAGCATGCTGGCTGATTTGCAAGTTTGCAAACTGTTCAAATGACTGATTCAGATTGGTCATCTGTTCCAACGAGCTGAAAGTCGCCATTTGCGCGATAAAATCGCGGTCCTGAAGCGGATTGGATGGATCCTGATTCGAAAGCTGGGTAGTTAATATTCTCAGAAAGTCGTCTTTCCCCAGTTTGCTTTTTTCCTCAAAAGGGGTGGCGTTCCGAAAAATTGAGGCCGTATTTGCAGCGTTGCTGACATTGACCCAATTGCTCATGCGTGCGTCTCTCCTTCTATGCAGTGAAATCAATACTTGAAACTGATCTCTTCGAGTTACTTCCATAAGTATAAGAAGTCATCTCTTTTTCGATATCCGCTTCTTCTAGCTTGATTGACTTAGTACGTTTGGTGGATGCTTGCTCTTGTGACTGAAAGGCCTTTTGTTCCTGGGGAGAATTGAATCCCCCTTGTGAAAAGGAAAAGCCCTGTGCAGTTGAATCAGCAGCAGGTACAGGCTGCTGGACCACATCGACCTTATTCACGACTATCCCTTGCTGCTGCAGGGCTTGTTTCAAACTGGATAACTGTCCCTCAAGTACATCCCGGGCAGCTAAAGTTTCCGTTATAATTTCAGCAGTTACCTGCCCATCCTGAAGCATAACCTGGATTTGAACCTTGCCAAGATGCTCGGGAGAAAGTAAAAACTTGGCAACGGTTTTGTCAGGAAGTCCATTGGCATTTACGGTAATTTGTCCAAGAATTCGAGTTGCTTCCGGAACAAATGATTGAACAGGCACTGATTTCGGAGGAGGAGTTGGTTCACTCCAGCTTCCATCATTTTGTGCGCTTACCGCTCCTGAAGGGTATAAGGAAGGATTGGCCGTAATTTGGTTCCCTTCTTCTTTCGTTTGCGTTGGCTTGCTTAATCCGCTTGATGGAGCAAATAATAATTGATTTTTATCTAGATCCAGAGGCAATTTTGCGTCGGTTGGTTTGTATTCCGGAGACTGTGGTTCGGGAATGGAAGGCTTCCGGGAATCTTGAGCATCTTTAACCAGCTTGTCTTGTCTTGCTTGTAAATTCGCAATTAGAGGCTCCAACGCTTCCACCAATTCTGTTAATACTCCTGACTGTGCTTGTTCGGATTCAAGGAAGCTTACTGCTTTTTGAAGCAGGTCACGTATGCCAGGTATCTCATAAATCTCCTGACGTGAACTTAGATCAAGCTGTCCTTTTACTGCTTCAATTTTTCCAGCTAGCTGCATAGCTCCAGGATGTGCTGAATCAGCAAGCTCGCCTTGAGCAATTTCACCTGAAGCGGAAGCAGTCAGCACGTTCTGAAGCTCTTTGAACAACCCAAGCAACCCTGCTAACAGTGCTGTAACTTCTTCTTTTTCCTCAGAAGGGATGGCCCCTGTTTCTTCAGTGGAAGATTCCACTGTTAAAAGTGAGTCCTGCCCATCTTCATTTACATTAACCTGGAGCATTTGTAAAATCTGGTCAAATGAAGTTAGAGTATCAGGTTGCTTAAGCGACTTCTTTATTGGAGAATCCCAATTGTTTGTTTGATTGTTTTTGATAGTTACTTGAAGGTTATTCAAATAAAAACCCCCTGCAAAACGGTTAAAGTTTACGTTTAACCCTTATTATACCTGACTATCCAATGTTAGTCATGACATTTTTTGATATAATCAAAGTTTTTGATACTATTGGACTATTTTGATAGGCAAATTAAACTCTTTCCCTCTTTTGAAAAAAGAAAGAATTTAACTTAATCAATTCATAGCGATCAGGCTCAGGAATGCTATCCCTGCTTCCAACAACAAGAATCCCGCCTGGACACATGGCACTACTTAATCTCAACAGAAGATAATGGTTTGCCTCCTCTGTCAAATACAGCATGACATTGCGGCAAAGAATTAGATCAAATCCGGATTCAAACGGGCCATGCAGCAGGTTCTGACGTTCAAAGTTGACTGCTTTTTTCATGTCCCTGTGCACTGAATAATGAGTTCCGAATTTCCTCAAATACTTCAGCCTTAGTCCTGATGGCAGGCTTCCCAGTGCTTTCTCTCGGTATAAACCTTGTTTGGCCTTCGTTAAGTGACAATCGTTTAGGTCTGAGGCGACAATGGAATAAGTCTCTAAACCCATCTCTTCAAGAATCATTGCCAGGGTATATGCTTCCTCCCCCGTAGAGCAACCTGCACTCCAACAGTTCAGGCTTGCTCTCTCCCGCAAAAGCCCGGGAAGTGCAGAGTGCTGCAAGTACTCCCACATTTCCGGATTTCGATAGAATTCCGTTATATGGGCGGTCATTTGGCCGGTAATCTCTTGAACAAATCCAGAATTGAAAAGGAGAGAATCCGAGTTACCTATGGAATGAAAGCTGCCTTTATGATAAAGCAGCGTCAGCCGCTTTCGAATTTGTTCTTGTTTATAGTTGCCCAAATCTATTCCGGTTTGGAGTGTAAATTGTTGTGCGAAATCAACATATTCAAGGTCGGTCATCTTATCCACCTATTCGTAAGGTATTGTCACTTTCATCTGCTTCAATCCAATTAAACTATTAATAAATAAAGACGATATAGAATAATGAGATGTTTGCCCTTATAGCAGATAGAAAGTGTGTGTGTGGCACCTTTCTGTATGGGTGTTCTTCCTCGAACATGTTTATTCAAAATACTGGTAAAATCATCTCTTCCTTTTACAAAATACGAGATTGCTGCCTCTTCGTCAATAACTTCTTTAATATTGTCAAAAACTTTTTGATTTTGTTTGATTGCCTGTTGTTGATTTTTTTTGATTCAATTAAAATAGTTTTATAACTAAGTCCGTACGAAAAGGAGAAAGTGATGTCTAGTATTATCGGAATTATAATAGCTCTTGTTGCAGTTGGAGTAGGGATGGTCTTAAAAGGGGCTTCGCTTTCCGCGTTGAATAATCCGGCTGCCTTCCTGATTATCTTTGGCGGGACGCTAGCTACTCTTTTAATTGCCTTCCCCTTTCGTGAAGCAAAAAAGTTTCCTGTCCTTCTGAAAGTCGCTCTTTTCGAGCCTAAGCTTCCTTCCAAATCAGAGCAAATTTCTAACATTATACATTGTGCCGAAATTGCTAAAAGAGAAGGAATCCTTGCATTGGAGGAAGTATCAACAGATACGCAGGACCCGTTCTTCAAAAAGGGCCTTGAATTATTGATTGATGGCTACAATTATGATTTTATTGAAGAATTATTGCACGACGAACTAGAGGAAATTGATAAAAGGCATAAAACGGGCGCGCTTATGTTCTCACAGATAGGTTCCTATGCACCATCTCTAGGGGTTCTTGGAGCTGTGGTCGGATTGGTCGCTTCACTTGGCAACCTTAACGATGTGGATAAGCTTGGCCATTCCATCGCTGCTGCTTTCATTGCCACCTTGCTGGGGATTTTTTGCGGGTATGTACTATGGAATCCGATTGCAAATAAATTAAAGCGAATTTCAAAACAGGAACAGGAATTAAAGTTTGTTACCATTCAAGGTATCCTGGGAATATGCAACGGACTCACCCCAAGTGCTCTTGAAAAAAAGCTTTCTGTGTATGTAACACCAAAGGAACGCCTCAAGTATGAAAGTAAAAATGGAGCAAAAGACGATGAGCAGCAGACGGCGTAGACGACCTGAAGAACACGAGGAGCATGTTGATGAGTCCTGGCTGCTTCCTTATGCTGATATCCTGACCCTGTTACTCGCACTGTTTATTGTCCTGTTTGCTTCGAGTAGCATCAACATATCAAAATATGAAGCAATTATGAATTCCTTCAAGACCGAGTTTACCGGAACCAATGTCGATAGCAGCAAACAGGGATTATCGACAGAACCGCCCGAAACACCTATTGATCATGCACAGGAGGAAGAACCTCCAAAGGAAGAAGAGCCGCCTGATCAAGGTGAAACCGAGGATCCTGAGCTTGACGAATTAAAAAGAAGAATGGAATCGTATATTAAAAATAATGACCTTGATGCTGTGGTCACCTTGTCCGAATCAAAACGCGGGGTTGAAATTACGCTGAAAGACGTTATCTTGTTCGATCCCGGACATGCCATTCTAAAGGAAAACTCCTTTAAAACGCTCAATGCAATTATCGGGCTGCTAAAGGCTTTGCCAAATCCAATAAGTATTGAGGGTCACACAGACAACGTCCCAATCGGGAACGCGCCATACCGCTCAAATTGGGAGCTTTCTTCCGCTAGGGCAAGCAGCGTCCTTCATTACTTTGCTTCGAAAAATATTCAAGAGAGCCGGCTTCAGTTTACTGGTTATGGTGAATTCAAGCCACTATTCCCTAACGATACCGCAGACCACAGGCAATCAAACCGGCGTGTAAATATCGTTATTTTACGAAGCTCAGAAGCTAACAATCAGACCAATTAAGAAAAAGGTGTTCCAAAAGTAGAATTTTGGGGCACCTTTTTTATGGATCTAAGAAGTTCCCTCAACAAAAAGAATCTCCGAAGAGTAATCACCGTAGTGACTGGTAATGCCTTGCCTTTTACTCCGCACTTTACGGACCTGAGGGCCTTGGGAAACATACCCTCCCATTTGCTGGATTAATCTTCTTTCCTCAAACCGAGATTAATCCACGAAACCCCTTTTGCTAGATTAATCTCCATTCCTAAAACCGAGATTTATCCACGAAACCCCATTTACTAGATTAATCTCCATTCCTAAAATCGTGATTAGTCCACGAAACAAAGAAAGGAATCAACGGCTTATTGATTTCATTAATCAACAAAAAGAGCTATCCCTAAGGAGTCGTCTTTCAACGCCCTTTTGGGATAGCACTATATTTTTACGATTTCCCACTGACTATCGAATAAATTACCTGTGGGATCTTCGTTAACGACGCCTGTTTTTCTACAGCCCCGATATTAAAGGCTGCCATTGGCATTCCATATACAACGGAAGATGCTTCATCTTGCCCAATGGTTCTGGCTCCCTTTCTCCTCATCGCCAGCATTCCTTTCGCCCCATCATAGCCCATTCCTGTTAAGATCACGCCCAATGCATCCTTGCCTGCCTCTTTGGCGACTGAGTCAAATAATACATCGACGGATGGGCAATGGCCGTTGACTCTTTCCCCCTGACTGCAGACTACTTTGTAGCTTGAACCAGCTCTTTTGATTTTCATATGCATTTCCCCTGGTGCGATTAGAATCTTTCCGGGTTCAACGATATCACCAGTTTGGGCCTCCTTAACGGTAAAACCTGTGGCCTGGTTCAGCCGCTCGGCAAACATCCGCGAAAAAACTGGCGGTATGTGCTGGACAATAACAATTCCAGGCATGCCGGACGTTGGTAAGGCAGAAATGATTTTTGTCAGGGCATCGGTGCCGCCTGTCGAAGCACCAATGGAAATCAATTTGATTTTGGATTTAGTTACTTTCGTTTGATCGATGACTGGACTTAAGATGGTTGTTTCTTCTGCTTTTGCACCACGAGCAGCTATCTTTACTTTTTGAACCATCTCGATAATGAACTTTTTCACATTTTCAGCCGAATTGGTGTTAGGTTTCGGGATAAATTCGACAGCTCCTGCATTTAATGCGTCTTTCTCAGTATAATTAGCCGAGCTGATTACCAGTACAGGCATTGGATACTGCGGCAGAAGCCTCCGGATGAAATCGAGTCCATTCATTTTCGGCATTTCAATATCGCAAATCATTACATCTGGTTCATATTTTAAAATATAATCGCGCGCTTCAAGAGGGTCCCCTGCTTTGGCAATCACTTGAATCATAGGATCTGATTCAATCCCCCGGGAGATTACCTCCCTGAATAAAGGCGAGTCATCGACAACCAGCACTTTTATTTTCTTATGCGTAAGCATTGAACCACCCTTATTCTTTTCTATATACAGAAGGCATGACATACTTGAATTGGCAGGCCTCCCTATCAATCGTTTCTGATTGGCCGATAAATAAATAGCCTCCTGGCTCCAAAAGATTATAAAACTTATTAACCAGTTCCATTTTTGTTTCTTGGTCGAAGTAAATCATGACATTGCGGCAGAATATCACATGGAACCTCTTTTTAAAAGGAAATGTCCTCTCCATCAGGTTGAACCGCCTGAAAATGACCTCGTTTTTTATTCTGGCTGCAATCTCTGAATGTCCTTCACCTTTGGCTTTAAAATACAGCTGTCTCCAAATCTTTGGCATGGCCGCGAGCCCTGTATTCGGATATACTCCCTTTGCCGCTGTTTCCAGTACTTTCGGCGAAAGGTCTGTTGCAAGAATTTTTGCATCCCAATACATCTTTTGAGTTCCAAAAAATTCATCCAGAACCATTGCCAGCATATAAGGCTCTTCCCCCGTTGAACAGCCCGCACTCCAAATTCTTAAATCCCGGTTATGAACCGTTTGGGATAAATACGGCAAAACATTATTCTGCAGAAAACGAAAATGCTCCATTTCCCTCATAAAATACGTATGATTCGTTGTGATTTTCTCCACAAGTGTAGAGGCAGCACGGTCTGTCTTATCTTCAAGAACATAACGGAAGTAATCAGTATAGTTATCAAAATTAAGCTGCTGGAGAACCTGAAACAACCGCCCCTCAATAATGACCTTCTTCTCACCCTTTAGATTGATCCCATAGTTTGCTTTGATAAAGTCGGATAGCTGTTTAAATTCTTTGTCTGTAATACTGATCATCTTTTCACCCGCTTAAAGAAAGAGAGAGTCATAGACCCTCTCTCCCTATTTGCCTTTAATATTTTCCAAACTCATTATCACTTAACACAATACTTTTTTGGCCTGTAGCAGCCACCTCGGACAGCGAGCTTTCGATTTCCTGTCTTTGCTGCTGATTCAATTGGTCCAGCATGCTAACAATTTCCGGGCTCAATCCGCTTAATCCATTTAAAGAAGTTGAGGACTGATTGCTTCTCAGTTTGAATTGAGCAACCTTGCTCTTCAGAATGCTAGCCTGGTTTGACAATTCTTCACTGGCTGCGGCAGTTTGTTCGGATGTTGCGGAGTTAGCCTGGACCACTTGGGATACTTGCATAATTCCCTGATTGATTTGGCTAATTCCAACAGCTTGCTCACTAGATGAAGTCGCAATATCTTTTACTAAATCAGCAACTTTTGCGACATCTTCAACAATTTTTTCTAAGGCAATGGCAGTTTCATTGGCAATTTTCGTTCCGCCGCCTACCTTTTTGATAGAACCTTCAATAAGTTCAGTTGTTTCCTTTGCCGCGTTTGCCGAACGGGCTGCAAGATTACGTACTTCCTCAGCAACAACGGCGAAGCCTTTGCCATGCTGACCCGCCCTCGCGGCTTCAACGGCAGCATTCAATGCAAGAATATTCGTTTGGAAAGCAATTTCATCAATGACTTTAATGATTTTTGAAATATTCTCCGATGCAAGATTAATATCATCCATTGCTTTAAGCATAGCGTTCATCTGGCCATTTCCATGGATCGCGTTTGCCTTGGCAACCTCGGCCAGTTTATTAGCCTCAACGGCATAATCAGCGTTCTGTCTTGTTTGCGAGGAAATTTCTTCAACCGTAGCAGACAGCTCTTCAATGGAGCTTGCCTGTTCCGTAGCTCCCTGGGAAAGGGCGACACTGGTCTCGGAAGCCTGTTTGGATCCTACTGCTACTTGTTCAGTGGCATGCTTGATCTCATTCATAACTTCATTTAAGTTCGCAACTGCCTCGCGGAACGCAACTCCTACCTGGCCAATTTCATCTTTACCTTCGATTTCCACTTCAAAGTCCAAATCGCCGTTTGCAATCTGGCGAGCATTATCCACCATCATTTTGAGTGGCACTCTGATTGTTTTTGCCATGAAGAGGCCCATTCCCATAGCCGCTAATGTTGCAATTGAAAGAATTATAATGACAACGGTAACCGTTTCGCTAGTAAGCTTTGTCAACTCCTCTGACTTAGCTGCACCAAGTTCCCTCTTTTGGTCAAACAACTCATTAATATACAGTTCAGCCTCAACAGCCGGTGGTACTCCGTCAGATTGGAGCAAAGCCAGGGCCTCAGCATCTTTATTCTCATAGGCAAGAGCAATAATTTGTTCCCTTACCGTAAAATATTTCTCGATGGAGCTGTTTAGCATGTTGAAGGTTTGGCGAGTTTCTTCCGTGCGGATTGATTTTTCAAATGCTTTGCTTTCTTCAAATAGCTCTTCAGCTAATATTTTGAGCTTCGCATTATATTCGTCCATTTTATCGACTTCATTGGCAATAATTAAGTCACGAAGTATGGCCCGGGAATTTTGAAAATCGATTCCAACTTTACCAATGTCTCCAACCGCTACACCATAATCCTCGTAAAGCTTTGTGTAATCCCGGTCGATTTGCCTCATATTAATAATCTGATAGACACCTATTGCTGCTGTGAAAATAGCAACAGATAAAAAGCCAAAGAGAAGTTTTTTGCCTATTTTCATATTGATATACCATTTCATCATGGTTCAATTAACCCCCTGCTTAAATATGTCCTATCTGTTCTGCTATGTCTTCATGCAGCAACGTATCACAGTTTAAAAGCAATTTAACATCATCGCCAACCTTGCCAATGCCTTTCACATACCGATTTATACCCTGGCTAATATCTGGAGGCAGTACAATATTTTCAGGGGAAATTGTCAACACCTCTGAAACACTGTCCACTATCAGACCGACAGAAACCTCATGAACTTCGATAACAATGATACACGTCCTATCGTTATACTCTTTCGGTTGCTTTTTAAATCGTGCCCGGACATCCATAACAGGGATGATTTTTCCGCGAAGATTAATAATTCCCCGAATATATTCCGGCATTTCCGGTACCTCAGTAATTTGCTGTATACCGATAATCTCTATGACATGGCGAATATCAATTCCGTAAAATTCATTTTCAAGATTGAATGTTAAAAATTTATCCGCCAGGCTGTCTTCAAATTCTTCCTCTATGATCTGAGCCATCTCACCTGCTCCTTTCTAGTAATCTGTTAGCTTGATAGCCCTGTAACGTCCAAGATCAAGCTGATGCTACCATCACCCAAAAGCGTACAGCCGGTTATCCCTTTTACATTTCCTATTCTCTTTAAATAAGCCGGCAGGGATTTTACGACAACCTGCTGCTGGCCAAGGAGCTCATCGGCAAAAATGCACACTTGTCTTGAATTATGGTCTGCCATGATGAGGATGCCTTCTTCCAAATCGGTTATATCCGTTTGTATGCCGAGCTTTTTATGCAGACGAATAATTGGGTAACACTGTCCCCTGACCATGATCATTTCATTTCCATCAGGATCGGTTATGACATTCCTTTTATCCGGCCGGAAGGATTCTTTTATAGAAGTAGTAGGCAAGGTAAACCTTGAGTTGCCAGTTTTTAAATTCATCCCATCGATAATTGCCAGTGTGAGTGGAATCCGGATGATTATGGTCGTTCCTTTCCCCCACTGGCTCTCGATAGAAACAGTGCCACCGACAGACCCAATGTTCTTCATAACAACATCCATCCCCACACCGCGTCCGCTAAACTCCGTGACTTTATCCTTTGTAGAGAACCCGGGCAGGAAGATAAGATTATAGATTTCACTGTCTGTCATTTCTGATTCATTTTTATAGAGGATTCCATTTTCCCTGGCCCTCTTAAGAAGTTTTTGCTTATTAAGCCCGCGTCCATCATCCTTGACCAGAATGACAACCTCGTTTCCGGCATTCTTCGCTTCAAGAATTAATGTCCCAGCTAATGGTTTTCCAGCCGCGATCCGGTCCTCAACTGGCTCCAATCCATGATCAATCGAATTGCGAACAATGTGCATCAATGGATCTGAGATATGTTCAATAATGTTCTTATCGACTTCGGTGTCTTCACCAATAAGCTGCAAATGAACCTCTTTGCCTAGCTTTTTGCTCATATCCCGTACAATCCGGTTCATCTTTTTGAACGTGTTTGCGAGCGGAAGCATTCGGATCGACATTACCTTGTCTTGAATATCATCGATGATTTTTTTCAAATGCCTGGATGCTTTAGTAAATTGGTCAAGCTCAAGCCCTTGCAAATCTGGATTTTGGGTAACCATCGCCTCAGCAATAACAAGCTCCCCGACAATATCCATCAGCTCATCCAATTTCACAACATTTACACTAATAAAACTTGATTGGCTCGAGGTTTGTTTAGTTGCGGTTGTTCCTGCTAGTTTCGTTTCGGCTGTTTCTGTGATTTCCTGAACATTCTGCTCGGAAACCGGCTTGGAAGGTTCCTCTTCGATTTGCCTAAATTCAAAAGACTCCACATAGGTGACATAGTTAAAAATGTTTTCAACTTCATCAAACGCCTTTTCAGTATTGATAAAAATTTTGAAGCCATGATCGCGAATATGAGTGGCAGTATCAAAATTCGTTTCTAAATCGCTAGGTTCAAAGCGGAGATCCTCGATATCCTCCTTAAAACGCTGTATGATTTGAAACGCCCGGACACTTTCCATACCGCCACAATCCTCAAGGCGGACAGTTGCTTCATATTGATTCATCCCAGAGGCATCCGGTAGTGGCGATGCTTGTTCTTGAGCATTTTGCACAACTTCCGCTTCTTTCCCAGCTTTACCTGAAATCCTGTAGGTCATGATGCTCAAATATTTCTTTGCTTGTTCGATTAATAAGCTGGAATCCCCATCAACAGGGTCTCTGTTTTTGATTTTTTCCAGCTCGACTTTAATAAAATCGACTCCTTCAAGCATAAGATCTGTAAGCTTCGAGTAATCATCGAGCCTCATTGTATCCTGGCGCAGCAAAGAAAACAGATCCTCCAAAACATGTGCCAATGTCGCGATATTATGATAGGCCATCATGCTTGAAGATCCTTTTATCGTATGCATGATCCGGAAAATATCATTTACCATTTCAGGTGAATAAACACCTGCCTGGTCACAGCTCAAAATGACTGTTTCAAGCTGTTCAACCATTTGCGATAATTCAAAAATATAAACCTCTAAAATCGCATCATCTACTACCTGACCTGACATATTCTCCTCCCTCGTTTCTATCAGTTACCATTTTCATTTGAGGTTATGGGCGGCATGAATTAAATTCACCCGCCCCTTGTTAGTTTAGTAGAATGCTGACCTCAAACCGAAAAATGTCACAGATTAAGTTAAGTGGTATATTGCTCCAAAGTACTTTTCTCAAGCAAGCCAGGAATTAAGTCATATGGTACTGGTTTGCTAAAAATGAAGCCTTGCAGATTATAACAGCCATGGTCCTCCAGGAAGGAAATTTGGCTCTCTAATTCAACACCTTCAGCAATAATTCCCAAACCAAGACTATTGGCCATTGCAATGATAGTTCTAATAATCGTTTCCTGCCCTGAATTATTATCAATACTCTGTACATAGGACTTATCAATTTTCATCAGATTGATAGGGAGCCTTTGCAAGTAATATAAAGACGAATAGCCTTTTCCAAAGTCATCAAGGAATACTTTGACTCCCAGTTCCTCGAGAACCTTGAGCTTGACGACAATGTCCTCAATATCCTTCATCATGACACTCTCAGTGATTTCCACTTTAAGCAGGGTAGGATTAAAATTTGTTTCCTCAAGGACTTTTTCAACAAATGAGACAAAATTACCGCCTTCAAACTGCTTGGTGGAAACATTCACTGAAACATACGTATCAGGATGCCCTCCCTTATGGAGCTCTTTAAACTGCATGCATGCAGTCCGAAGCACCCACTCCCCGATTGGGATAATGAGCCCGGATTCTTCTGCTATAGGAATGAACTCAGCCGGCGAGATGAATCCGTGCTTTGGATGAATCCAGCGAAGCAGGGCCTCAAATCCGATGATCCTCTTGGAGCGAATATCGACCACAGGCTGATAGTATATGGTCAATTCATTTTCCTTCAACGCCTGTCTTAAATCCTGTTCCAATTCGAGCCTTCTGGATAGATTGATTGACATGCTCGACTGGTAATATTGATAAGAGCTATTGCCGTTTTCCTTCGCATGATACATTGCCTGGTCAGCTTGTTTAATTAAGCTGTGCGGGTCTTCAGTATCATCTGGATAAATACTTATTCCGAGGCTAGTTGTGATAACGTACTCCCGATCTGCAAGCCGCAGCGGGTCGGTTACTGTTTCAATTAGCCTTTTGGCCACTATGTCTAATTGTTTCACATCCGTGAAGCCATCCAGCAGAATCGCAAACTCGTCCCCGCCTTGACGGGAAATGATATCGGTCGAGCGCAAGCATTTCCTCAGCCGGGCGGCGATAATTTGCAGTAATTCATCTCCTGCATGATGGCCAAGTGTATCGTTGATTAATTTAAAATGGTCAAGATCGAGATAAAAGACCGCCAGTTTCGATTTCTTACTATAAGCATCGTCAACAGCACTCTGCACCATTTTTTCAAACATGCTCCGATTAGGCAGCTCGGTCAGAAGGTCATGGTTTGCCAGGAACTTTAAATCTTCTTCCACCTTGCGCCGGTCGCTAATATCGGTAATGACACTTTCAAATTTAGTCAATATCCCAGATTCATCAAAAATTGGTGTTGTCTGTTCCTTGACCCATTTGACTGTACCCTTAACATCTTTAATCCGATATTCCATTTCTGCCCGTTTGCCATTATGTATATTGATAAGACCAGTTCGGACTATATCAATATCATCCGGATGGACGGCTTCTTTCCAAAAAAAAGAAGGCTGTTGAAGCAAGTCCTCCGGCATACGCCCATATAGCTTATAGCAGCCTGGAGAAATGTCCAGGATATATCCACGGTTGACATCCGTGGTAACAACGCAAATATCGAGATTATTAAACAAATTTTCGAGTTGGTTTTTTGATAAATCCAATTCCCTCTGAATCGTATTTCTTTCGGTTAAATCTTTCGTCATCCCCGCAATACCGATGATTTGCTGACCGATAAAAATAGGCACTGTTGTAATACTTAAATCAATCAAAGCCCCGGATTTATGATAAATGGAAACTTCAAAGCTTTTCTTTTTTCCGCCTAATAGTTCAATAAAGGTTTCGGTCACCGTATCACTATATTTCTCATGAACGATGGAAGTGAGGGATAACTGCAGTAATTCCTCTCTTGTATAACCCGTCAAGTGTATGGCCATTTCATTGACCAGCACAAATTTGCCATTTGTGTTCAATGCAAAAATGACGTTTGGATTATACTTGTAAAAAGATTTATAAATCTCTAAAAGCGAGGATGATTGATTTATATTTTGTACCATAAATTATGTAACCTCACTTCAACCCAAATTGAAATTACCCTCGGATAATTCCATAAAGTCTTTACTTTATATAATCGGCAAGGAGCAGCCAATAGATTAGTATATTTCGATATTTTTTTGCTTTTTATTTCATTTAACCACATAAATTCACAGCTTTGTAAAAAATATACATGAATTACCACAATTTTTGTCGTTATCACGGACTGGCTTCCCGTACCTCGAATTGCAATCCTTTTAAATGATATAATAGAGCCATATTCTTACTAAATTTGGCAACGACTTGAATAGGAGCTTTCATATGGAGAAACAAAAGACAGATTTCAAACCATTTATTTCATTATTATTATCAACCAATATACCAAAAGCAGCGCTCCTCGCCGGGCTGACTGCCAGCATAATGACCACGCTGGCCGGGCTGGTGGTGCCACTTTTGACAAAAAACCTTGTAGACGGTTTCTCTGTTGGATCGTTGAGTGTCCCGTTAATTTTTGGAATTGGTGCAGCATTTATCATCCAGGCTGTCATTAGCGGAATCTCCATCTACCTGCTCAGCTATACCGGGCAAAAAGTCGTGGCACGGTTGCGCGAGCGAATGTGGTCAAAGCTGCTGCGTTTGCCGGTCGGTTTTTTTGATAAACAGTCTACCGGGGAAACAGTGAGCCGAGTTATCAACGATACGAGCATCGTCCGCGACTTGATTACAAACCATTTTTCAAATTTTATTACCGGAATTATTTCGATCATTGGGGCGATTGCAATACTGCTTGTGATGGATTGGAAAATGACTTTGCTCATGCTTGTTTCAGTCCCGCTCACATTCGCCATCATGTTTCCGCTTGGGCGAAAAATGGCCGCGATATCACGCGGGCTGCAAAACGAAACAGCTACATTTACGGGACATATCACACAGACGCTTGGTGAAATCCGGTTAATGAAGGCTTCAACTGCGGAGCAAATTGAAGAATTAAAGGGTACGGGCGGCATTCAGTCCTTGCTTGGTTATGGCCTAAAAGAAGCCCGGATTTTTGCGCTGATCGGCCCAATCATGTACCTTGTCGTCATGGTTGTTATTGTCATGATTATTGCTTACGGGGGGTTGCGGGTTGCGAACGGTACGATGTCAACAGGCTCCCTAATTGCATTTCTTCTCTATTTGTTTCAAATCATCATGCCAATCACTTCGTTCGTGATGTTTTTCACACAGCTGCAAAAGGCAAAAGGAGCGACTGAACGAATCATTACAATTTTGGAGGAGCCTCTCGAGGAAGGACAGCAGGGAATTGAGTTGGACATCAGCAACCTCCCTGTTGAAATCGATAACGTCTCCTTTTCCTACGCGGAAGGTGAATCAGTTCTGGAGGGAGTTTCCGTCACAGCGGAGCCCGGCCAGATGATTGCCTTTGCCGGGCCAAGCGGTGCTGGAAAAACCACGCTGTTCGCGCTTCTCGAACGTTATTACGAACCGACATCCGGGGAAATCCGAATCGGCGGCACACCTATCAGTGAGCTTGCTTTAGCGTCCTGGCGCAGCCAAATTGGCTATGTTTCTCAGGAAAGTGCGATGATGGCTGGCACCATCCGTGAGAATCTGACTTATGGGCTCGCAGACAAAGGGTCAATTGAAGATGAGCGTTTATGGGAAGTGGCCAGGATGGCTTATGCGGATGAATTTATTCAGGCATTTCCAAAAGGGCTGGATACCGAGGTTGGCGAGCGCGGTGTTAAGTTATCCGGTGGACAAAGGCAGAGAATTGCAATTGCACGGGCATTCTTGAGGGATCCAAAAATCCTGATGATGGATGAAGCAACCGCAAGCCTCGACAGCCAATCCGAAAGTATCGTCCAACAAGCCTTGACCCGTCTGATGGAAGGCCGGACTACCTTCGTCATCGCCCACAGGCTATCGACCATCGTCAACGCAGACAAGATTGTCTTTTTTGAAAAAGGCAAGGTAACCGGGATCGGAACTCATACTGAATTGACGAAATCACACCCGCTTTATCGTGAATTTGCCGAGCAGCAACTGGCGAATTGATAATGTAGTTACTGATAGTTATCCTGCCGTTACTGTGGTACATTAAAGTAAGAAAGCTAAAGGGAGTGGGGAATTCGGATGATAAAAACGGTCTTGTTTGATGTGGATGGGGTGCTGTTAAGCGAGGAACATTATTTCGATGCCTCTGCACTCACAGTTTGGGAGCTGCTGTATAGCGAAAACTATTTGGGACTCGGGCCTGAAATATTCCACACCGATGTTCAGCAAGATGAAATTGATGAAATCAGACGTGAAATTTTTCAAGACGACAAGGTCCTATCATTTATGAAAGCGCGGGGCTTAAATGCCAACTGGGATATGATTTACATAACCTTCAGCTATCAGGTCATTCATCTGCTGTCACAGCATGACGACCAGGATAAGGTACGCGCCTGGCTCAGCCGGGATTTAGACCGGGGCGCATTGATTGAGATTGGCCATACTCTGAAGGAGACTTCGATTCAACTTGATTTCGGACGCTTTATTGAGGACTTTGAGAGAACGGATGAAACGAAGCGAGGCCTGTTCCGTCATCTTGACAAACTTGTTTTTGAAAAAATCGGGATTGAAACAACGGCGTTTGGTGAAAAAGGAGTTCTTTGGTCGGTTGGTGAGCACGTATCTCAGGAATGGTATGTTGGCGATGACAATGTTTTGCAGTCAACAGGCAGGCCGTCTGTTCAAACTGGCAAGAAAGGGTTTCTCGCAAATGAAACCACCCTGTGCTCTCAGGAACAGATTGAGCAGTTGTTCGCTAGTTTACTTGAAGCCGGAATTTCCATAGGAATTGGAACCGGGCGCCCAGAACTCGAAACCATTCAGCCGTTCGGCCATCTAGACTGGCTCAAGTATTTTGATGCAGATGATATTGTGACCGCTGATGACGTGCTAAAGGCTGAACGTCAACTTCCTGAAAAAAAGTCACTGGCAAAGCCGCATCCATATACGTTTATGCATGCCCTTCTAGGCAAAGGAACGAAGGTGGATTCCGTCCTTGAAACCTCCTTACCATTAGGGAATGGCAGCGAGATCCTGGTTGTCGGCGATTCGCTCGCAGACCTGCTTGCTGCAAGGGAAATGGGCTGTACGTTTGCCGCGGTCCTGACTGGGCTGACTGGTGACAAGGCAAGGACTTTGTTCGAGGAGCATCAGGCAGATTTTATTTTTGACAATGTACTTGGGGTGCTTGATGCAATTCGGGATTAATTTAGAAAAGCTGTACGGCCGTTTTGAGGCCGTACAGCTTTTTTTGTGTGGTGACTAATGACGACCCTACCTAGAAAAAAATGGACGGCACGGTCGTCAATAGAGCTTCTTAACGACTCTGCTGAGAAAAAACTGAAGGCGCGGTCGTCAATAGAGCTTCTTAACGACCCTGCCGAGAAAAAATGGACGGCACGGTCGTCAATAGAGCTTCTTGACGACTCTGCTGAGAAAAAACTGAAGGCGCGGTCGTCAATGGTGGTTCTTGGCGACTCTGCTGAGAAACAAGTTCGTCAATGCTGGTTCTGACGGTCTTGTCAGGATAAAATGGGGTTCACTCGTAACCCCGCCTTATCGCTGCTCTACTTCCCACCGAGCCACTTCTTCCCTGACGCGAGGTGCCACTTCCTTGCCCAATAGCTCAATTGATTTCATGACGTCCTCATGAGGCATCGTGCCGACAGGGCAATGCAGCATGAACCTCGTGACGCCAACATTCTTTCGCAAGTGAATTATTTTTTCAGCAACGGTATCAGGGTCTCCGACGTAGAGTGCTCCCTCAAGGCTGCGCGCAGCATCAAATGTCGAACGGGTATACTGGCCCCATCCCCTCTCCCTGCCCAGTTTGGTCATTGCCTGTGCAGTTGATGGGAAGAATTTATTGGCTGCTATTTCCGTAGTTTCACCAACAAATCCATGGGAATGTGAAGCAACTTTTAGCTTGGAACGATCATGTCCGGCATGCTCCGCTGCTCGGTAATAAAGATTGACAAGGGGCGCGAAATGTTTAGGACTGCCACCGATGATTGCAAGGACAAGCGGAAGGCCGAGCAATCCTGCCCGGGCTACCGATTCTTGATTGCCGCCGCTCCCGATCCAGATTGGCAATGGATCCTGGACTGGACGAGGATAGATGCCTAAATTATTGATAGACGGGCGGTGCTTGCCACTCCAGGTGACCTTTTCGGATTGTTGCAGGTGTAGGAGCAAATCCAGCTTTTCCTCAAATAGTTCGTTGTAATCCTGCAAGTCATAGCCGAACAACGGGAACGATTCTATGAACGATCCCCTGCCTGCCATGATTTCTGCGCGGCCGTTTGAAACTGCATCGAGGGTTGCGAAGTCCTGGAAAACTCGAACAGGGTCATCGGATGAAAGCACGGTGACCGCACTCGTCAATCTGATTCGCTTTGTTTGCGGAGCAGCGGCCGCCAGTACAACGGCGGGTGCCGAAGCAGCATAATCCTCGCGGTGATGCTCCCCCACTCCAAATACGTCCAGCCCAACCTGGTCCGCCAAAATAATTTCCTCCACCACTTCACGAATCCGCTGTGCATGGCTGATGACTTCGCCTGTCTTCGGGTCCGGTGTGGTTTCAACAAAGGTACTTATCCCTATTTCCATTATGATTTCCTCCCTTTTGGTTCGTTCATAAAGCGATACGATAAACGTATCCTACCCCTCCACTATTTTCAACAAATGCGCGCTGAAGTGATCAGGATGGTTTCTATTTTTCCTTTTCTTTAAAAATCATGGAGTGCGGTTTTTCCTTATTGGTTGTAGTTTGTTCTACCAGTGAGCTTGGAATGGAGTTTGTCCTGAAAAATTGTAAAACTGTCCTGCAAAGTTTGGGAAATGTCCTGTATATCGAAAAATCTGTCTCGAATCTATAATAAGTTGTCCTGATTCAAGAGACAGCATATTTGTAAAGGATCAATCTCAAGGTAATCTCAACCTATTGCTGTGCTGGATCATTTTTATACAATTACCGATAATGACACCATTCCTGTTTATAATCCACATAGGTCCACCCTTCTTCTCCTTTTAACAAAACAATGTCGAACAAAATAACAGAAAATTTCGAAACAATTTCAGATTACAAGCGTAAAATCAAAAGACATTATTGGCACGACTTTACATCAACCATAATAAGGAGTTGATTTGTATTAAAGCAATTGTGAGTAACCAATACGGGACCCCTGATGTCCTAAAATTAAAGGATGTAGAGAAGCCTATCCCAAAAGACAATCAAGTACTCGTCAGGATCCATGCCTCCTCTGTTAATTTTGGCAACCTCGTCCTTTTGAAAGGGGAGCCTTTCCTGGCCCGGTTCGTGTTCGGTCTTCGCAAACCCAAATACCCAATACCAGGCGGCGATATCGCTGGCCGGGTTGAGGCGGTAGGCAAGGATGTTACTCAATTCGCTCCTGGTGACGAGGTGTTCGGTGATCTTTCAGGCTGTGGATGGGGCGGGTATGCGGAGTATGTTGCTGTCCCTGAGAGCGCACTCGCTATGAAACCAGGCAATTTAACGTATGAGGAGGCAGCGGCTTTCCCGATGGCAGCCACGACCGCACTCCAGAGCCTGCGTGATAAAGGAAAAACACAGGCAGGTAAAAAGGTGCTAATCAATGGGGCATCCGGCGGTGTCGGTACGTTTGCCGTCCAAATTGCCAAGGCGATGGGTGCGGAAGTAACCGCGGTATGCAGCACGAGGAATGCCGAAACTGCTAAGTCAATTGGAGCAGACTACGTCATTGATTACAAAAAGGAAAGCTTCACACAGAAACCAGAGCGCTATGACTTGATTCTAGGTGTAAATGGACACCAGCCGATTTCCGCCTACAAAAATGCTTTAAATGATAATGGTATTTTTGTCCATGTCGGGGGCTCGGAGTCCCAGATGTTCCAAGCAATGGCACTAGGCCCTTGGATTTCGATGACCAGTAATAAAAAAGTTGGCAGCTTCCTTCAGCGGCAAAATCAACACGACTTGATTGCAATAAAAGAGCTTGTAGAAGCAGGAAAAGTAAAACCTGTTATTGATCGGAAGTATCAGCTTAGTGATGTGGCCGATGCCTTCAGGTATTTTTCAGAGGGGCATGCTCAGGGGAAAGTCGTTATTACTATTTAAAACTACGAAAAAGGACTTCACTGTAATGAAGTCCTTTTCTACGTTTAATTTTACACTCCTATTGGAATTACTGCGTCTCTTCTCCTGCCGGTTTCCCATGAATAAGGTCCCACCACCATTCAGACACAACGAAAAAAGAACGCACAGCTGACTGTGCGTTCAAGTTATTAATGATCCGGATACAATTCCAGCAGCTGTGCTTCCTTCAATCCGTCGATGGCAGTAAGGCCTTGAAGGACCTCATGGCTGATTGGTTTATCAAGTGTCAGCACCATGATGGCCTCACCGCCGACATCGGCCCGGCCTACCTGCATCGTACCAATGTTAATTTGGTGATCCCCCAGAAGTGCACCTACTCTTCCGATCATCCCGGGAACATCGTGATGATTGATGAATAACAGATGACGTTCAGGACGGACATCGACCCGGTACTGATTAATCTTTACAATCCGTTCGCCATATCCATTGAGAACTGTGGCACCAATGCAAGCTTTTCTGTTTCCGTTTGCGACCGTGACTTCCACATAATTCGCAAAGCCTTTATTATTGGTGTTTTTCCTGACAGTGTGCGGAACCCCATGCTCATTTAAGAGGTGCAGGGCATTGACGAGATTTACAGAATCGCTCAGGTGATGGGTCAGTACTCCTTTTACAATCGACCTTGAAATAAGGTCTGTGTCTCCCTTAATCAAATCTCCGTAGTAATCAATGTCGACTTTATTGGGCGCTTCGTGCAACAGCTGGATAACAAGCTGGCCGACCTGTTCCCCAAGCCGTAGATATGGTTGTAGGCTCTTCATCGCTTCCGTGGAGATTTGCGGCATGTTGACAGCGTGGCGGACAACCTTTGTTTGAAGAATTTCAATGATTTCCTCACTAACCTCTTCAGCGACCTTTTCCTGTGCTTCGACTGTCGATGCCCCAAGATGCGGGGTGGTAATGATTCGCGGGTGATTGAGCAGTCCGTTGTTCGTAGGCGGCTCTGTCTGGAATACATCAAGTGCAGCCCCTGCTACATGGCCTTCATTGATTGACCTCACCAGTGCTTCCTCGTCGATAATCCCGCCTCTTGCACAGTTAATAAACCTGACACCCCTTTTTGTTTTTGCCAAAAATTCATCATCCACCAGATTTCGGGTCGCATTAATAAGCGGTGTGTGAATCGTAATAAAATCGGAATTTCTCGCAATTTCATCGACTGTTGCCTTGGCGATTCCAAGTTTGGCTGCACGCTCTTCGGTCAGATAGGGGTCAAAGCCGAGAATCTCCATTCCAAAGCTTTTTGCCCGCTTGGCAACCTCAGTACCGATTTTACCCATACCGATGACTCCTAGAGTTTTCCTGTATAATTCGACTCCCTGGAAGGCACCGCGGTTCCATTCACCTTTGGACGTAATCTCGTGGGCCTGCGGGATATTACGGGCGAGCGCAAGCAGCATCGCCAACGTGTGCTCAGTAGCAGCAATGGTATTCCCGCCAGGCGCGTTAATTACAAGAATTCCTTTACGAGTCGCCGCGCTTACATCAATGTTATCCACACCGACCCCGGCCCGGGCAATCACCTTTAGGCGGTCCGCCTTCTGAACGATGTCCTCGGTTACCTTTGTTTGGCTGCGGACAATTAACGCATCATAATGATGGATTTGCTCAACGAGATCGGAGTGCGGAAGGCCAACCTGCTTAACTACGGTGAAAAGAGGATGTTCATATAAAGCTTGAAGCCCGCTATCACTAATACTATCTGTAATCAACACCTTAAACATTGTTCTGCCTCCCCACTGGTTTTTCAAGGTTTGTTTGTCTTTTGAAAGCTTGCTCTTTGAGTTTTAGTCGTTTATATTTTCTTTCCCCATTTGTTTAAAAACTGGGTCAAGTTCGTACCCATTCGTTTTGCTCTTGCTTTAACAGGCTATTAAGCCAAACTTCCTTAGCTTTTGAGGTTGCTGCTCCGAGCACTTCCTTTTCACCTAGCTGAGCGAGTGCCAATTCCATCCCTGTTAAAACCTTCATCACATCAAACGGTGTGCAATAGCCCATATGTCCAATGCGGATGATTTCTCCTTTCAGCTTTTTCTGGCCGCCCGCGATGGTAATGGCAAACTGGTCCTGCAGCACTTTTTTCAGCTGCCTGGTTTTTTCATTGTTGGTTACGATTGCTGTCACGGTAGAGGATGCATCTTCATCGCTAGTCAGCAGCGGCATGCCCAATGCTTTAACCCCTTCACGGACCATTTCCTTTAGCAGAAGGTGACGGGAAACAACATGGTCAAAACCTTCCTCCTCCAGCATCCTGCAAACCTCAAGCGTTCCGTATATCAAAGAGACAGCTGGCGTAAATGGCGTCGACGTTTCTTTTTCAAAAGAAGAGAAGTAGCGGTTTAAATCAAGGTAAAACCGTTTTGTCTTGCAGGCAGAGATGGCGGCCCTAGCCTTATCACTGGTTGCGATGAAGGCAAGCCCTGGCGGGAGCATGAGAGCTTTCTGGGAACCCGCTGCCAGGATGTCAATATGCCAGGCTTCCATATCCACCTTTACTGCACCAATGCAGCTAACTCCATCAACAATAAATAACGCGTCGGACTGCTCCTTGACTACATCACCCAGCGCCTTTATTGGGTTGAACACACCTGTCGAGGTTTCACAATAGGTAGCGAAAACCGCCTTAACACTGACGTTAATTTTTTTAAAAAAATCATCAAGTTCCAGTGGGGAACACGTTTTTCCCCATTCTATTTCAAGTCGGTGCACATTAGCACCAAATGCCTCACAAATACTGGCGAACCGGTCCCCAAATGCGCCTGTGACAATTACAACCACATCGTCGCCTTCCTCCACTACGTTGGCAGCGGCTGTTTCCAGTGCGGCCGTCCCACTTCCAGAAATGATTGTCACAGGATTTTCCGAGCCGAATGCTGGCCGGAGCCGTAACGATACCTCTTCAAGAAGGTTCGAGAACTGTTTACTGCGATGCGCGATCATCGACTGGTTCATCGCATGCTTTACTCGTTCTGGGACTGGCGTGGGTCCCGGGGTAAATAGGGCTTGCTGGTCAATCATCATCCTTCATCATTCCCTCCGCTAATTATCTTCCAATCCAAAACCAAAGGCCCAAGAAAACAAAATAAAAACGCCCCCCATAACAGAGCATGCGTCTGTTATGAGGGGCGTGGAATAAACGCGGTGCCACCCTCATTCGTTGCCAGTTAAAAGGCAACATCTCAAGAAAGATAACGGTTTTCACCGTGTCCGCCTACTTTATAGTTGTTCGGCAGACCAGTTCAGAAGTGCTGGGCTTTAATAAGAAAGGCATCGGTTCACAGCGGCCACCGACTCTCTGGGACTCCTTCTTATAGCCGTCTTCATCAGTACTTTTAGAATATACAGAATACTTTATCGTGTTAATTGCCATTTGTAAAGACTTTTTTGTATGAAAAAGTATGTTATTGATACAACTAATAGGGTAATAAACCAAAAATTATAGTAAAAAAGGTTGTCGATTTGAGGATTTCACGATAAACTTACTTTGATAAACCTACTTATATAAAGTAACTTAATTTAGCTAATATAACTGGAGGACTACCATTGATACATGAAAAGAACAACTCCTTCGAGATCGGCCTTTACACCCTAGGGGATATTTGTCCTGACCCTCATACTGGACAAACAATTAGTGCGGGAGAGCGCCTGAAAGAAATCATGGCTGCTGCAAAGCTAGCAGATGAGGCAGGCCTAGATATCTTTGGAGTCGGGGAGCACCACCGCCTCGATTATTCCGTGTCAACTCCAGCTGTCGTCCTAGCCGGTATTGCCCAGCAAACAAAACGGATTAAACTGACAAGCACCACGACTGTTTTGAGTACCATTGATCCGGTTCGTTTGTTCGAGGATTTCGCAACACTGGATTTAATCTCGGATGGGCGCGCAGAAATCATTGCCGGCCGGGGAGCATTTATTGAGTCATTCCCTCTATTCGGCTATAGCCTCGATGATTATGATCAATTGTTTTCGGAAAATATGGAATTGCTTCTTAAGCTTAACCAGAACGAACGGGTTAGCTGGGAAGGTAAATTTCGCTCCTCTATAAACAATGCTGAAATCGCACCGCGTCCTTATCAACAAGAGCTGCCTGTCTGGATTGGCGTTGGCGGTTCACCTGAGAGCGCAATCCGTGCTGGGAAACTAGGTGTAGGAATGGCAATGGCCATCCTTGGCGGAGACCCAGCTCGATTTAAGCCACTTGCCGATATTTATCGCGAGGCAGGATTGGAATCTGGCCACTCTGAGGAGCGCCTAAAGCTGGGCGTGACCGGCCACGGATTTATCGCAAAAACAACCCAGCAGGCAAAGGATGAGTTTTATCCTTACTATTCAAATTACTGGAAATATGTAAACGGCCAGCGGGGAATGGCTACAAGCATTTCGAGAAATGATTTTGACAAAATGGCCGGCCCGGATACAGCCCTTTTTGTAGGCAGCCCGCAGCAGATTATTGAAAAAGTCCTTCATCAGCACGAGCTTTTTGGACATACAAGATTCCTTGCCCAAATTGATATCGGTGCCGTTCCGTTCAAGAAAATCGCAGAGGGTATCGAGCTTTTGGCAACTGAAGTCGCACCAGTTTTACGAAGGGAATTGAATAAGCGCTAAATAATTCGGCGATTTTGAAATTAATTCGGCGATTTTGAAATTAATTCGGCGATTTTGAAATTAATTCGGCGGTTTTGAAATTAATTCAGCGATTTTTAAATTCACAAATTGAGTATCCAGCTGACAGGGTCGGCTGGATACTTCTATGTTCGGCCTAGTGCTGCCCATTTCACTGCGTTTATGATGATTTTTTGGATGTACTTGTTGTGATAGGTCGGGAATGTCTCGTGACCCGGACGGAAATAGAAAATCCGTCCTTTTCCTCGGGTAAACGTACAGCCGCTTCGGAACACTTCCCCACCGGTAAACCAGCTAATGAAAACAAGTTCGTCGGGCTGTGGGATGTCGAAGTGCTCGCCATACATTTCCTCCTGCTCAAGTTCGATAACTTCGGGAATCCCTTCCGCAATCGGATGTACCGGTTCGACCACCCAGATCCGTTCCGTGTCGTCAGCTTCTCGCCATTTCAAGCTGCATTCAGTTCCCATAAGCTCTTTGAAAATTTTCGAGTAATGAGCAGAATGCAAGGCAATCAGGCCCATTCCCTCCAAGACGAAATTCTTCACTTTTTCAACAATTTCTTCCCTTACATCATCATGGGCTTGATGCCCCCACCAAATTAAAACGTCCGTGTTTTGCAGTACTTCGTCAGTTAATCCGTGCTCCGGCTCATCAAGCGTTGCCGTTGCGACAGACTCAATTCCCGCTTTCTCAAGAAATCGTTTAATTATAGTATGTATTCCTTCCGGATAAATCTCCTTTACGGGAAGATCGTTCTTTTCATGACGGAATTCATTCCAGATGGTTACTTTCATATTGATTACCTCCTATCTATTGAAACGTTCCCTTCTCTGCCAAGTGCTAACCACTTCGGAGAAAAAAGCAGCTGTGCATCTTGCCTTTTGCAGAAAGCGGATTTCAGGAAAAATCATGTGTAATCTTTATAGTTTGCTATTCTATGAGACTTTCGTTAATATACTATACATATACTACATAATGTGGCTAAATGGTTAAATCAAACTATATATAGTATTGCCTTGAGATAGGACGCCGTAAGGCTTAATAGGGAATCCGGTGCAAATCCGGAACTGCCCCCGCAACTGTAAATGCGACGAAATGGACAAATCCACTTTACACAGTGCTTGGAAACAGGTGCCTGTAAGGGAAGGGTTCAAAGTAGGTTGAAGCATAAGTCAGGAGACCTGTCCATCTTAAGCTGTTTCACTTTCTCGGGGATTGGGAAGATGAAACGATGGCACTCAGCAGGGTCCTGTGTACGCTTTTTTCGCCCTTACCTGAGGTGATCGTTTCATCCGCTCAGTTTCACTGAGCGGATTTTTATTTTATCAGGAGGGGATTTTATGGAAAATCAAATTCAGATTGAGGGGTTGGACCTTGAAAAGGCAATTGAGGAAACAGCCAATCAATACAAGCTTGATATTACAGAACTTATGGGGAAAGTAGCTGAGTGGCGGGCATCAGGTAAAGATGCAAACTACCACGCAATGTTATATGCATTGAATAGAATAGCAATGGACCAGCCAAATTGGACATTTTTAGCAGCAAGACTTTATCTTAAAGAATTATATAAAGAAGCAGCAGGCAACCGTGGATATAATCCAGATTTACAATATGGGGATTTATATAACTTGATAATAACCCTTACGAAGAAGGGAATTTACTCTCCAGAGCTGTTAAACACATATACAAAAGAAGAAATAGAGGAACTCGAAAGGGAAATTAAACCTGAAAGAGACCGCCTCTTTAATTACATAGGATTATTTTTATTCGCAGACAGGTATTTGGCAAGGGATTATGAGAGAAATTTGTTCGAACTGCCTCAGGAACGTTTTATGATTATCGCCATGTATTTATTGATGAATGAGCCTAAGCCCAACAGGGTTTCCCTTATCAAAGAAGCTTATTGGGCAATGAGCAATTTATACATGACCGTGGCGACACCTACCCTTTCCAATGCCGGGAAAAATTATGGCCAACTTTCCTCCTGCTTTATTGATACGGTCGAGGATTCTCTCGATGGTATCTACTTGAACAATTGGGATATCGCGCGATTAAGCAAGGATGGCGGCGGGATTGGAGTATATTACGGGAAGATTCGCGCGCTTGGCTCTGATATTAAAGGCTTCAAAGGGATGTCTTCCGGAGTCATTCCCTGGATCCGTCTCATTAACGGAACAGCGGTAAGCGTCGACCAGCTTGGACAAAGGCAAGGAGCTATCGCAGTCTATCTTGATGTTTTTCATAAAGATATCATGAACGGTTTCCTCGATTTAAAAACGAATAATGGTGATGAACGAAGAAAGGCTCATGATATTTTTACAGGTGTAGCGATTCCTGACCTGTTTATGGAAATGCTGCTTGAAACAGATGAACATGGGCGGAGTATTGGAGTGTGGCACACCTTTTGTCCCCATCAAGTAAAGCAATTGATGGGATGGAAAGATGAAAACGGACAGCCACTTGGGCTAGAGGACTTTTATGATGATGTCGATAAAAAGATGTTCACCGAAAAATACATGGAAGCTGTCAGCAATCCACTCCTGCCCAGGAAAACATATCGGGCAATGGATATCATGGCGAGAATAATGGTGGCCCAGCTTGAGACCGGGACTCCTTATATGTTCTATAGGGATGAGGTAAACCGCCAGAATCCTAATAAACACATTCTAGGTGAAGGAAGGACGGCGATTTATTGCAGTAACTTATGTACGGAGATCACCCAGAACATGTCACCAACAACGATTATTAACGAATATGAGAATCAGGACGGCAATCTGGTGACAGTGCGAAAGCCTGGCAATTTCGTTGTTTGCAACCTCTCCTCTATCAATTTGGCAAAAGCATTTTCAGCTTCGATACTGGAACGTCTCATTAAAATTCAGGTCAGGATGCTTGATAACGTCATTGATTTAAACACGATTCCGGTTGCACAGGCTCAGAAAACCAATCAAATGTTCAGGGCAATTGGCCTTGGTACGTTCGGTTGGCATCACTTGCTGGCAATAAAAGGAATCCATTGGGAATCTGAAATGGCGGTTGAATTTGCAGATAAGCTTTACGAGGATATCGCTTATTACACAATCCTTTCCTCAATGGAACTAGCAAAGGAAAAAGGAGCCTACAGCAAATTCAAAGGTTCTGAATGGGAAACCGGCAATTATTTTAAAAGAAAAAATTACACATCGATCCGTTGGCAAGATCTGCGGGATAAGATTCAGACACACGGCCTTCGCAATGGCTGGCTCATGGCCGTCGCACCCAATTCCTCTACCGCAAAAATAGGCGGTTCCACGGATGGAATCGACCCGCTATACTCGGTGGAATACGCGGAAGAAAAAAAGAATTTCAAGTTTAAGGTAACAGCACCGGACTTAAACCATGTTACCTATAACTATTACCGCCGCGCCCGGCATGAACTTGACCAAACCTGGAGCATCCGCCAGAATGCCAAACGCCAGCGACATATCGACCAATCAATCAGCTTCAATCTTTACGTGAGGCATGACATTAAGGCAAAGGACTTGTTAAACCTCCATATCGAATCATGGAAGCAGGGATTGAAGACTACCTATTATGTCCGGAGTACGTCACAGGCCCAAATTGAAGAATGTGAAGCTTGTCATAGTTAACTAGAGAGGAGAAACCCATGAATATATATGCCCCCTTAACTAAAAGCAAATTATTAAATCTTAGTGAACCAAACCGGTCAACTGGGATTATCAATGGAAAAACATCTGGCTTGCTCAATTGGAATGATATTGCCTACCCACAGATGTATGACGTTTATCAAACGCTGCTGTCAAACTTCTGGAAAGCGCAAGAGATTAACATGCAAGATGATATAAAACAATGGGACTCCTTAAGCGAAATAGAAAAAGACATTTTTTTACGGGTCAATACTCAGCTGGCCTCGTTGGACAGCCTTCAGACCCCGACGATGAGCCAGGTTATGGACTATGTCACCGACTCTAGTTTCAAGGCGATTTTTGCGGTTATTTCCCAACAGGAAGCTGTCCATAATGAATCATATTCCTATATCCTTAGCTCACTGGTGCCTTTAAGTGAACAAAACAGCCGTTTCAATCAGGCCAAAGAAGATTCGATTGTTCAAAAAAGAAATAAGTTGATTTTACAATCTTATGAGCAGTTTCGAAGTGACCCGTCCCCCCAAGCATTGTTTGAACTAGGGATAAATTCGATTAACTTGGAAGGAATTTATTTTTACGCGGGCTTCGCCTTTTTTTACAATCTTGCCCGGCAGCAAAAGATGCTTAAAACAAGCACAATAATCAGCTATATACAACGTGATGAAATGCAGCACGCCTATTTCATGTCACAGTTTATTCGAATCCTGCTAGCAGAAAATCCTGAACTAAATACAAAAGAGAACATTCGATTTATCTATGAGGAGATTGGACAAGCTGTTTTATTGGAGAAGGAATGGGCAGACGAAATCCTGCACGACATCAATGGAATCGATCTCGCAGAGTTTCATTCATACATCGAATATTTGGCCAATAAAAGACTGCGTCAGTTGGGTCTTACTAATTTATTTGAGGAACGGGATAATCCAATGCCGTGGATCCACGTTTTTAGTGATGAAATGATCAATGAAACGAAATCCGATTTCTTTGAGCAAAAATCCCGAACATATTCAAAGGTGACTCAATCGAATGGCTTTGATGAGCTATAAAAAGAATATCGCTATAATCTACGCATCTATAACCGGAAACACGAAAGAGCTTGCAGAAATAATAGAAAGCGAGTTTAGGAAACTGTCCATATATCCTGTTATCTATCAGGCGAACCTGTTCCCAATAGAAAGACTCGGTACATTTGACGCTGTGATTGTGGGAACGTATACGTGGGGTAATGGAACACTGCCCCGTGAAATTCTCCCTGTTTATAATGGATTTGAAACTCAAGATGTTTCAGAAGTTGTGACCGGTGTGATTGGCACCGGGGACAGTTTCTATCCTCACTTTTGTGGTGCAGTCGATGAGTTTAGGGATATGCTTTTCGTACAGTCGAGGCTTGCGGCTACTTTAAAAGTGGAATTAAAACCCCAAATGGCAGATTTGCCACGCTGCAAGAGGTTTGTGGAAAGTATACTAAGATGTGTAGAGAAAGTTAAAAAATAATGTATAAGGTTTTCCATTTATGGTGCACCCGATAGTCGAACTTCATTGACAACGGTTGTCAACCCGAACTGCATCTAAGCGGGAACAAACTTATACAGCCTTAGCATGCTTAGTTTTCCGGCCCAAAAATATATTGCCCCTCTATTGTTACACCTATTTAATATACAAGCCTAATTTGTAACTTGTTAGAAAAGGGACTGTAATTTATGCATGATAAGATGGAAGAAACGTTTTATACATAAGTGGAGGGACGGGCATGGAATCATCATACTTAAAAAAATCGCTGGATGAGTGGAAAGAAGAAATCCTCGAATTGCTCGCGGAAATTGATAAGGAATATGAAAGTGTAAAGCAGGAGCTTCAAGTATACAGTTACAAGTTCAGCATAACCAAACAGGTAAGTCAATCCACGGTGAATGAGGAAATTATCCGTACGATCCGTGAGATTTACCATAAACCTTTTGAAGAAAGATTTAACCAGTTGAAACTTGAAATCAAGGACCTTGAGGAAAAGAAAAAGGTCTTCGGCATGTTTGTTGAAAAGATTGATAAAGTACAGGGTAAGGATGAATACCAGACCAATGCGGAATTCATCGTCAGCCAAATCTCTTAAAGGCCCTCTAAGGGTCTTTTTTTTTTTATAATAAGGTAAATATCTCCCTCATTAGGGAATCTAAGATAAATACGCGTTTCAGTGGAGGATTTAGAATGAGATTAAGTGTCCTGGACCAATCCGTTATCAGACAAGGGGAATCGGCAAGTGATGCATTGCAAAACACGGTGAAGCTTGCCCAGCATACGGAAAAGCTGGGATACAGCAGATTTTGGGTTGCCGAGCACCATAACAGCAACGGAATCGCAGGGTCGTCTCCCCAGGTTCTCATTTCACATATTGCTTCAAAAACGAATAAAATCCGCGTTGGCTCGGGTGGAGTTCTGCTCCCACAATACAGTCCCTTGAAAATTGCAGAAGACTTCAAGCTTCTTGAAGCTCTGTATCCAAACCGAATTGATTTGGGAATCGGACGCTCTCCTGGTGGTGCTCCTGCAACAAGGCAGGCATTGACTGATGGATTGAGTAAAAGCATGAACGAGTTTCCGAGGCAGGTCAGGGATTTGCAGGGCTTTTTGCAAAATCGGCTTCCTGAAGGTCACGCATTTCATCATGTGAAGGCGTTCCCGGAATCCAGCTCAATTCCGGATGTATGGATGCTGGGTGTTACCAAAAGAGGGGCTAGGCTCGCTGCAGAAAGTGGCACAGCCTTTACATTCGGACATTTCATTATCCCATCTGGCGGAAAACAGGCTGTGGACCATTATTTTGATACCTTTCAGCCCTCCCCCCTGCTCGCAATGCAGAAAGCAAATGTCTGTATTTTTGTCGTGTGCGCGCAAACTCAGGAAGAGGCCGAAGAGCAGGCGCTTACCCAGGATTTATGGCTGCTGGCTGTTGAAAGAGGCATGGATACAAGAATTCCTTCCCCTGAACAGGCGAGGAGCATGTCCTTAACAGCTGAAGACAAAGACAAGATACGGAAGAACAGAAAGCGGATGATTATCGGTACTCCTCAAAGCGTAAGGGATGAGCTACTACGTCTCAGTGAAATGTATCAAACCAACGAGTTCATGATTATCAACAATGTGCATGACCACGATGCCAAAATGAAAACTTATACGTTATTGGCAGAAACATTTCTATGACCAGAGCATCCATTTCGGTGGATGCTCTTTTTTGGAAAAATCCACCTCAGAGCAATGGTTTTCCTTTAGAATGTAGTTAACTCTTTCCAACCTGGAGGTAAGTATGTCCATAAATATTTATGCACTATATGTAAAAACGGCGAAAGCAAATGTGAAAAAATTTCTGAGTTACTGGCTTAGCCAGACACATGGTGAATTACCGACTATCCAAAATGATCAGGATCCAGTCTTTGATTTTTTCAAAAATGAAGTTCCTGCCTATTTTGCTGTTAGTCAACATAAAGAAGGCTGGATTTCAATTCTCCATGACTCCTATGAACCACAGCTGGACTTAGCCAATTTGCTTTCTGCTGAATTTAATTCTACTGTCATCCAGGCAATCGGCCAAAGTACGGTAGACACCTATATGGTCAGTGTCCATAATGGCGGCGAACTGATTCGAAAGCTTCATAGCGGAGAGGATACAGAAGGGTTTGAACAGGAAGGTTCTCCATTCCCTTTTGAAAAAGAAATACTGGCACGTGTAGACAATGAAACTCATTTCTTTGATTATGATGACATGCAGGAGTTCTGCAAGAACTTTGGAATTGACCTTTTAGGAGAAGAAACCCAAAACGACAGGCACTGGACTGTGATCAAGATTTTGGAAAAAGCGGCACAAGTGAAAGATTCCTTCTTAAAGGCATTAACACGGAAACTCCGCGGAAAGTAAAAATGCTGCGGATTTATGAACCAACAAAAAAGAGGCTTCCATCCTAATGGAGCCTCTTTCTTATTTGGCGAGCAAGGTTGCAATCCGCATTTGCCAATGTTTCATTTAGGTGGCTCTGCCGCACTTTCACGGATGATGAGCTTTGTATTGATCGTAATTTTCTTGCTGACTTCACGCTTGCTTGTTAGCCTGTCAATCAGCAAGTCAACAGCGGTTTCCCCCATAATTTCAGTGTAAAGCTTCACGGTTGTCAACGGAGGCATCATGTATTTTGCCGTGGCTACGTCATTGAATCCAACAATGCTTAAATGTTCCGGGATTTTAACACCAAGTTCATAAGCAGCTTTGTAACAGCCAACGGCAATTGTGTCATTTGCTACAAATACAGCTGTCGGTTTAATTTCACCACTAAGCATTTCCCTTAAATGGATATATCCATCCTTTGGATCGTAACCGCCTATTTTCACTAACTCTTCGTTAAAAATATGTTTTTCTTTCAAATATGTCTCAAACACATCCTGGCGCAAATCCTTGAATCGGTTCCCGTACATATCAGTTTCCACTCCACCGATAAACCCGATTCGTTCATGGCCCAAACCAATCAAGTAATTCAGGGCACTTTTTGTCGCTGACTTAAAGTCAATGTTCACCGAATCAAAATACTCTTCATCTGGGTTGGAATCGACAAAAACACTTGGTGTATCAAAGCCCTTGATTTCCTCAATATCCTTCTGTTTAAACGTACCAAGAGCCAATATTCCATCGAGTTTTTTGGGATTTTCCCCATTTCCTTCCTTATCAATCCGGTAAAAATCAATTCCTTTTTCATTCAGCTTCTTTTCGAGAGCAACCCTGATCGATAAGTAATACGTATCGACCAGCTCTTCCTCGAGCGAGAAGGAATCGTATAGGCCTACCTTCCACTTGCTCTTTTGCTTTTTTTTCGGTGCCACGACATATGATAGATCCTCGGCCGCCTCAAAAACTCTCTTCCTAGTTTCTGGAGAAACATTGAGTGTATCGTCATAATTAAGGACCCTGGAGACTGTTGTTATTGAGACATTCGCCAGCTTGGCTATATCTTTAATAGTTGCCATTGGTTATCTCCTACTACTATTTAATTTCTTATCTTCACTTTTCTACATATTCAACTAATTTCCTTTAATTTTTTCCTTTTAAAAATAGCAGGCTTTGTTTCTGAAATCATAATTGCGCTTAGAATTAAAATCGCGCCAATCAGCATTTTGATTGTCATAACCTCACCCAAAAGCGCTACCGAAAAGACCATTCCCCAAAAGGATTCAGTCGAAAGGATGATTGCAGCAGTTGTTTCTGACATCCATTTTTGAGCCACGGTCTGGAGCAGGTAGGCAACTGTTGTTGAAAACACCCCTAAATACAATAGCGACAGCATCCCTTCACTCTCAATATGGCCGACGGGGTCACCCTTGAAAATAACTACTATCAGGCCAATTGCCGCAGCTGCAATCATTTGCATTAAGGTTAATAGGATTGGATCCGAATCTTTCACATACTTTGCCGTATAAAAAATTTGAAGCGCAAAGAAGACAGCACATCCGAGGGTCAGCAGATCGCCAATATTGACTCCTCCAGTTACCTTGAGCGAAAGGACCCCGACCCCAACCATCGCCATAATCGCACCAACTAATTCAAATGTGTCTACCTTTCTTTTATAAAAGATAAATGCGATAAAAGGGACTATAACAACATTAACGGCTGTTAAGAATGCATTTTTAGACGGTGTCGTAAATTGAAGGCCCACCGTTTGGAGGGCAAATGCCCCATAAAGGAAAATCCCCAATATTACACCCTGGGTAATCGTCTTTCGGCTTATGCCTTTTAATTTTCGAAAAAATATCGCACATAAGATAATTGCACCTATCACAAATCTGCCAGCCAAAATCTGATACGGTGTCCAATGGTCAAGGGCTATCGCGCTTGCCACGAACCCGCTGCCCCATATGACGGCTGTGATTGTTAGAAAAATTTCACCTAGATACTTTCGCATTTAATCCTCCCCGAACCTGTCATGTAAAAGCTGCAGGAAGACACTCGAGGTCCATGTGAACGAGGTATCAACCAAACCTTTGCCTGTGAATGGATCGAAGTTTTCGGCCATTCCGCCTTGCAGTGTCAGATCAAGGAACTTGTTCCGCAGCCTCCCAGCCGTGTCATTATATCCATTCACCTTTAGTGCATGAATAAATAAATACGTGACTGGTGCCCAGATTGGTCCGAGCCAATAGCCATTTTCTTTATAATAAGGACTTGACGGGCTCTCAGTTGCAAGGCCAAATTTCGTTTCAAACCGTTCTTCAAGGTCGACTACGAGATTGTCCATAACGGCTTTTTCCAGTCGGTAGCCAATCAACACTGGCAGCCTGAGGATTAAGCTGGAGCGGATCGCTATCGGTTCAGCATCTTTTCCGAATCTGCCATAAAAGCCATCCTCATCATACAACCTCTCCATTAGCAGGCTGAACATCGAATCTGCTCTATCCTTATAGGAAGCGGATTCTTCTTTCTCACCAAGAATCTTAGCAAAAGATGCCATTATATCATATGTGCGGATGAGAAAGCTTGCCAGGTCGGGAGCTTCTACAGGCATGCCAGCGTGGAACAATGAAGCGTTATCCCAGCCCGAATCATTTCCGTGTTTGTAATGGGGAAGACATCCATCAAACGTCCGGTAACTGTCATAATACACCAATACTTCTTTCGTGGATTCATAGACTTCCCTAAGCCGGCCCTCATCCTTGAAGTAGTCGTTTTTTTGCATCAACTGTTCATACACATAAGCAAAAACAGGCGGCTTTATGCAATTGTAGGAAATAAACTTATCATTTACAAAATCCGGATATGCGCCCGATTCATCCTGGGTATCCATGAAGATTTTCAATTGGCTGTAGGCAAGTTCAGGGTGTTCCTTGCCCAGGTTCAAGGCATTGAAGCAGTTGTCCCAGGACCAAATATTGTACATCCAAAGCTTGGACATATACATGGCATAATCTTTTAACAGGCCATGCGGATAGACGACGCTTGACCAAGTAATATACGCTGCTCTTTCAATCGACGGGAGATACTTACTCTCTAATTTCACAGGAGCCATCGATTGGAACCAAGCCTGATAAATTTTAGTGACCTTTTCTTTCCCCTCTTGAAACGAAAGATATTCTTTTTCTTTGTACACAGTCCGATAGCTTTCAAGAACAAAGTGGCCTTTGCCTAAGCGAATATCTATAAATTCATTTCCAATCACATTCCAGGGTGCCTGGACATCCATTACCCCATTTAAATTAACGAGCATTAGCTTTATTTCCTTAGGGTAAATATGATATTCATACATCCCTTCCTGCAATTCCATCATCGAATCATATTTACCTTTATCAGCAGTCAGCCTTAATTCTGCACCCCTTACTTCAATATGGAGTTCATCCTCCTTAGGAAGGACAATTTCGGCAACTGCTTCTCCAGATCCTTTTATAAAAAATTGAATAGAGACTTCCGTTGCATGGACTTCAAATTCCTGGTCAAGCCCGTCTTTTAGCACACCCACCTTGAACAAACGGGACGGGGCATCATCGCCCCCGTGAACGTCCCTTATATAAATATCCTTCGAATCCTTTTCCTCCGAAATACAGAAATAGGAGCCAAATCTCGAATAAGGAATTTCTTTAATATTTAGTTTCATCCTATCTCTCCTAGCCGGGGTCAGACCCTTACCCCCAGGGGGTAGGGGTCTGACCCCTCCTTACTTTTTTAACTGAATAAGCAGGGTTTCCCCTGCTTATTGGATTTTGGTTTGGTTATCTTGCTATAAAGTATTTACTTTCTTCTACAAGGCTGCCCTTTTGGGTCGCCCTGATTTCGAGGCCGATTTCAAAATCTTCGACACCGACTCTGTATGGAGGAAGCTGTTCTTCGCCGCAGCTATTGCTGCCCAGGCCGCTCTGCTTGTAGTCGATAGTCAAAACGTTATATGGTGATTTTTTAATTTTTCCACGGTGCTTCGCTTCTTCTAGGGCTTCCATTTCGTAATCATGGATGGTGAAGTCACGAAGCTCATTAAAGTTAACAAGAATCGAGCAATCACCCTTTGATAGCCCCAGGAAGGAGGTATCGCATCTCGAACCATTTTCCTGAGGGTACACATAATCAGTATGCATCTCTTGAACCGATTTTGTGTACAGCCCAATAGGCTGGCTCCGCTTGGAGTCCTGATAATTCTCGGAATCGCCGCGGCCGTACCAGGTAACCTCATTGTATGCCTGATTAAGCTTCATATTGATTCCAATCCTCGGCAGCATCTCTGGAATTTCTTTGCCTCTGATTACTTTCACGCCAGCCACCTGGATGTTCAGTACACCTTCATAAGTAATCCTGTACGAATACGTAACGTCAAATCCCCAGCCCTGATTAATACTGGATAGATACTTCCTGATTTGCACATCCGCCAAGCCTTCACTAACGTGGTGTTTGATGGACACCATTTGTTCCCTGGCATGTTTAATGAAGTATTTATTAACCCAGGCATCACGCTTGTACATGTCATTATCAATCGATGCTCTCCAAAGCGTAAGCTCAGGTCCAGACTGAATGATTTCCTCCCCTTCGAGAACAAATGAGAGAAGGGCGCCTTCAACCTTTGAAAATTCCGCGTTGAAATGCGGGCTCTCCACCGTTAACCGTGTTGTGGTTTCCTCAATATTTATTTGAGAATCGGAACGAACCATTTTGTCCTTAGTTGTCTTGATTCGCTTTGTATCCTCAATCAGTAAGCCTTCATTCGTGATTTGATGGCCCTTTTCCGCATAACTTGTTTCTTCCGGCTCATGGTAGCTAAGCCTGATCCAGACATCTTCATGTCCCTGAGCCTTTTCTAGGTTGATTGGCAAAGCATACTCGATGGTTTCACCAGCCGGAATATCCGGAAGTTGAACTTCCGCTTCTTCGATTAACTGCGCAAACGATTCCACTTCGATTCGAAGTTGAACACCTTTCAAGTTTCGGAAGTCGTACCTGTTTGTGATTTTCACCTGAAGCGGGTTGCCCGCTACAGCTTCCGTCACAATTGGCTCGATTACTTTCTTATATTCAATTAAGCCAGGAGATGGTGTCCGGTCAGGGAATACTAGTCCATCAATACAGAAGTTCCCATTGGTCGGGAAGTCCCCGTAATCTCCGCCATAAAGGTAATATACATTTCCATTTTCGTCGATTTGCTGGATTCCATGATCATACCATTCCCATATGAATCCGCCCTGCAGCCTCGGGTACTTCCTCATGACTTCCTGATATTCGGTCAATCCGCCAGGTCCATTTCCCATGGCATGGCCATATTCGCATAAAATATGAGGCTTTTTCCCTTCAGCATCCTGGCCAATTTCCTCTAAAGCTTTCAACCTGGTGTACATAGTCGTGTACATATCGCTATAGGCTGCCACTCTGTCTCCTTCATAATGGACGAGCCTGGAGGGATCAATTTCCTTGATAGCCTGGTACATAGCTTTGAAATTACGGCCTGCCCCTGACTCATTGCCAAGTGACCAAATAATCACGCTTGGATGGTTCCGGTCTCTTTGGACCATCCGGACTGCCCTGTCTACGTACTGCTTTTCCCACCGTTCGTTGTCGCTGATCCAATTATAATTGCCGGTATTTTCAAAACCGTGGCATTCAAGATCTGTTTCATCAATCACATAAAGGCCATATTCATCACACAAGTCATAAAAAGCATCGAGATTTGGATAGTGAGCTGTTCTGACAGCATTAATGTTGTTCTGCTTCATAAGGATAACATCCTGGAGCATATCGTCATACGTGACCGTCCTGCCCATGACAGGATTAAAGTCATGGCGATTTACTCCATTAAAGAAAATGCGTTTCCCATTCAGCCTGATTTCATTGTCTTTAATTTCAATCGACCTGAAGCCGAATCTAACCGGCACAACCTCTGTTACCCCGGATGGAAACTCATATTCCACTACTGCCGTATAGAGATTAGGGTCTTCGGCGCTCCATAACAATGGTTCAGCAATTTCCCTGCTTGATTGGAAGGCTCCGTCTTCAACATTGACGGAAAAAGAGAGTTGTTCTTCTCCTTTAAGGAAAAGCTTCACATTTAAACTGCTGATGGCTTCTGTCCAAAAGGTACCATTAATAGTAAAAGTGAATGATTTGTACTGCTCATCCGGAATGGTCTCAATCCATACATCCTTCAGCGTATCCTTATGGTGCCTGAAAAGCTCGACGCTTCTAAAAATGCCGGAAAGCCACCACATATCCTGGTCTTCCAAATAAGTCCCATCAGAAAATTGGTACACCCTCACCGTCAAGCGGTTCGTTCCTTCATGGACGAAATCAGTAATATCAAACTCCGATGGCAGCCTGGAGACCTTGCTGAACCCCGCATGCTGGCCATTTACATAAAGGTCGAAAGCAGAATCGACACCATTGAATTTAAGAACGATGCTTTCGTCTTCCTTGACCTCCTCCAAAACTAAATCTTTAAAGTAAATCCCCGTTGGGTTTTCATGCGGCACATATGGAGGGTTGATCGGAAATAGGTACAAAACATCTGTATAATGCATGTTTCCATATCCCTTTAACTGCCAGCAGGAAGGTACTTCAATAGAATCCAGGCCAGCTATGTCAAAGTCGGCTGCCTCAAAATGCCGAGGCGAATATTCCGGGGCTTGGAGATAAATGAATTTCCATTCCCCATCAAGGCTCTGGTAGCCTTTACTCTTTTCTTTTTTCAAAGCTAGGGCCTCATTCAACTCTTTGTATCGATAAAAGTCAGTGTGGGCAGGCAGCCTGTTCATAGCGAGCAAGCTGATATCTTCCCATCGTTTCATTTCTCGTTGCATTGTATAAACCTCCAAACTACTTTATCGAACCGCTAATTCCTTCAACGATGTATTTCTGTGCAAATGCGAATACGATTACCGGCGGAATTACCATAACAAGTGTCATCGCCATTATCGGGATTATTTGAAGCTCATGGATACCCTGGAATGATGCAAGCCCAAGTGCCATCGTATACTTCGATTGGTCCTGCAGATAAATTAATGGGCCAAGATAGTCGTTCCAAACCAGGATAATATTCAAGACAGCAATCAATGTCAGAGGTGCTCTCATGATTGGCAGGAAAATTTTATAGAAAATTTGAAACTCGTTCGCGCCGTCAATACGGGCTGCATTTTCCAGATCCTTCGGTATGTTCATTAGGAACTGCCTAAGCAGGAAGATATTATAGGCTGATCCAAAGAATGCCGGAATGATAAGAGGTTTCAGCGTATTGATCCAGCCAAACATGTTGAACTCCATATAAAGCGGAATCATTGTAACGTCCCATGGAATCATCATCGTTGATAATAAGAGAACGAAAAGGATATTTTTATATTTAAAATCGTATCTGGCAAAGCCGTACGCCACCAGGGAACACGAAATCAACTGCCCGATTGTGGTCAATACAGTTACAATCATTGAATTTTTAAAATAGGTCCCGAACGGCTGGCTGTTCCAGGCATCAATAAAGTTGCTGAATAACGGCACATCAGGGATGAATTTTGGCGGGTATGTAAATACCTCAGGTTCTGACTTCAGTGCTGTAATCAGTGCCCAAACAAAAGGAAATAAAAAGTAGAGGGAGAAAATAACAAGAATCGTATAAACAATGAATTTATGCTTTTTTGTAAGCTTCATTATTTTTTACCTCCCTTTTTTTCTCTTTTTACTTCAGCTTCATAGAACACCCATGCCGAAGAAGATTTAAAGATTAACAGCGTCAGGAGCAGGATAATGATAAACATAAACCATGCGTTTGCGCTGGCATATCCGAGTTCATGGTGCTTAAATGCATTGTTATAAACGAATAATCCATAGAAATACGTGGATTTTAATGGGCCTCCGCCAGTCAGAAGCAATACAAGCGTCAGCTGCTGGAGTGCGGCAATGACAGAAGTAATCAGATTAAAGAGAATGGTTGGTGTAATGGTAGGAATCGTAATACTAAAAAATTGGCGAAGTGGTCCTGCCCCATCAATCGAAGCAGCTTCATACATTTCAATCGGTATACTTTTAATATCGGTATAGAAAATTAGCATCATGGTCCCTACGCCCCAGGCGCTGGCTATAACGATCGTTACAATCGCCCATTTGGGGTCGATCAGCCAACTTGGCCCATCAATTCCAATAAAAGATAGGAGATAGTTAAAGACCCCGTACTCTGTATTGAACATCCATCCCCAGATAATCGATACCGCAACACCTGATACGACTGCAGGCAGATAAAAGATGGTTCTGAACGCCTTGATACCTTTAACCGGCTGAGTAATCAGCATGGCAAGAATGAGCGCGATGATAAGGTTAAGCGGAACAAAAATAAGGGCAAATTTAAACGTGATGATAAGAGAATCATAGAACTGAGGGTCATCCGTAAACATCTTAGTAAAGTTGCCCATTCCAACAAACTTCGCTTCACCGGCAATCGGCCAATCAAATAAACTCATTACCAATGAAAAAGCTAAAGGTCCCAGCGTGAACACGATAAACCCTATAATCCATGGCAAGATAAATAAATATGGCACTCTCTTACGGACTAATGTGAACTTTTTTTGTTTTTCCTTTTTAGTAAACATATTTTTCCCTCTTAATGGTTTGACCTTGAAAACAATAACCGCTCTTTATAAAGGAAGAATGAGAAGAAAATCGCTTTGTTAACGACTCATCCTCATTCTCCCAAGTGAATGATTTTACTTAACTAGACTATTAAGCGCTTCTTTAGGTTCTACTCGGGTGCTAGGATTAAAGATTTGTTCGAAGACCAAACCTAAGTCCTCTGACAATTGACTCCAGTCTTCTGTGATAAACGAAGTTGGTGTATACTCATCACTTTGTTCAAGCATGTTGTAGAATACCTTTTTAATTGGGTCTTCTTGAAGTTTCTCTGATTCAACTACACTCTTAAGGACTGGCAATTCGAAAGAAAGCCTTTCTTTGTTGGCCTGCTCGCCTGTCCAGAATTCCATGAACCTGAACGCTTCTTCCTTATGCTCGGAATCCTTAGACATCGCAATACCCGAGGAACTTACGATACTAGCACTTGGTTTGTCACCGAACGACGGGATTTCAACAACACCAAAATTGATACCAGCTTCTTCAAAAGCTGACAGGTACCAGGCACCGTTGACAATCATACCAACCTTGCCTGACTTCATTTCTGTGTCACCCCATCCTTCAGAGGTGATCGCTATATCCTTTTTAAGCATATCCTGGAACATTTCAAAGGTTTCGACTGACTTAGCAGAATTCAAATTCCCTTTCAAGTTCCCTTTTTCATCAGCATAGGAAGTGCCGTTGCCCCATAGATACATTTCAAAGTCATATGGGTCTGGTTTTCCAGGGAAAGCAAATCCTGTTGTCTTCTTGCCTTTGTCTGTCAGCTTTTCAGCGGCTGCCTGAAAATCATCCCATGTCCATCCAGCTTGAGGATACTCAATGCCTGCCTGGTCAAACAGGTCTTTATTGTAATAAACAACATGAGTTGTGTAGCCTACTGGAAGACCATAAATATCGTCTCCTACAGAGTTGTAGTTCCATAGTGTTTCATAGAAATTATTTTTGTATTCATCGCCACGGTCTTTAATAAATGAATCAAGTGGTTCGAGCGCTTCTTTATATTGAGGATAATTCCACATATACATTACATCCGGAGCATCCTTTGCTCCAATACCTGCGGTGATTTTCGTATCATAATCCCCACCGTATGCTTCTAAAACTACTTTTATATCTTTGTTTTCTGCATTGAATTGATCAATTAGTTTTTGCTGGAGTTTAACATCGTCTCCTACATCCCATGTAGCAAAGCGAACCGTTACTTTACCATCCTCATCTTGTTTACTATTTGCTCCAGACGAACTGCATGCTGATAAAAATAAAGAGAGTACTAAAGTTAAAACGAGAAATAAATGCATTTTTGAAACCTTCATCATATCCCTCCTAGCTGTTTATAAGAGTATAATAGATTAGATTTTACTAAAAGTAAACCCTTTCATTTATGTTTTTACTAAAATATTTTTAAAAAGTTTTAATTTTATAAATTTCTCGAGGGAGCGATTCAAAAGGCCTCTAAATATGCGTTTTATTAGAAATTACATCTGTAAACAATATTGATATTGGCACCTTTCACAGCGGAACAACCTAAATAATTGGATTTTTTACTAAAATTGTAAGATGAGCAGTAAAACTATAAACAATCTTTAAATCCGACATCTACCTATTCATTAAATCATCTTAGTACAGGTGTTGCTTCCATTTCAGTGAATAAGCTGATTCTAAAAACTTTTCCCCCGGAAGGCTTATTCTGAGTAAGAAACCTTTTCCAAGGGTATGATTACTATTGTGAAATTAAGGAGGGGTATACATATGATTTCTTTAAAAGGAAAGAATGCAATTATCACTGGAGCAGGCAGAGGTATTGGGCGTGCGATTGCGATGGAACTTGCAAAAGAAGGTGTTAATGTGGGATTGATTGGATTGAGCATGTCCAATCTTGAAAAAGTCAGCACCGAGCTGGATCAATACGATGTAAATGTTTCAGCAGCTTCCGCCAATGTCACTGACCCAGAGGCGGTCACACATGCTGTTGAGCATATCAAAGCCGACCTGGGGCATATTGATATCCTTATAAACAATGCCGGCATCGGGAAATTCGGAGGCTTCCTTGAAATGGAACCTGACGAATGGGAGAACATCATCAAAGTAAACTTGATGGGTGTTTACAATGTCACAAGGGCGGTATTGCCCGGGATGGTTGAACGGAAAACGGGAGACATCGTAAATATCTCTTCAACCGCTGGACAAAAAGGCGCGCCAGTTACAAGTGCCTATAGCGCATCCAAATTTGCAGTACTAGGCTTGACTGAGTCCTTGGCACTTGAGGTTCGCAAGCACAACATCCGCGTTACCGCATTAACACCGAGCACCGTCGTCACTGACTTAGCGGTAGAAACAAATTTGATTAGCGGTGACCCTGAACGAGTGATGCATCCAGAGGATTTGGCAGAATATCTCGTTGCCGGACTGAAATTGAATCCAAGAGTATTTGTAAAATCCGCGGGACTTTGGTCGACAAATCCGTAACCAGATCTTGAAATTCATAACTTAAAAAGAAGGATTGTCCTGCGCATCATAAGCATGAACATCCTTCTTTTATTAATTATAAAGCCTTAAAATGGCTTACCTTTATTCAACAACAAGCCGATTTCTTTGTTTCTAAAAATTATAAGAACTACAATTAAAGGGATCCGGCCGACTAGGCAGACTGTATTTGATAAAAAAACTAGGAAGAGGTGGTTTATAGTGTCAACCAACTTTTACGACAAATCCCATACACGTCATTTCAACAGAATAGAGGAACTAGCTCCCGAGCAAGCCGAAGCATTCTCGAAGTTTAATGAGGCAGTTTTTCAAGACGGCGCCCTTAGCAAAAAACAAAAAGAAATCGTTGCAGTGGCAATTACCCATGTTACCCAGTGCCCTTACTGCATTGATTCACACACGAAAAAGGCAAAACAAGAAGGTGCTTCCCTCGAAGAGCTTGTCGAGGCGGCATTTGTGACTGCTGGAATTGAAGCAGGAGGCGCGGTCACCCATAGTACTCACATCAAAAATGCCCAGGACCCTGAAGCTGAGGATAACTTGTACACAAGAAGCAATCTAAAGAATCTAAGCTTTATCGGAAGGAATGCCCATGTCGGTTTTAGGGGCTACTCCAATTTCAGCGCTGCCTCAACAAAGGATGGAAAGCTCAGCAATAAATTTAAGGAAATCATCGCTGTCGCAGTGGCTCATGCTACACAATGCCCATATTGTATTGATGTCCATACGAAAAAGGCTGTTGAAGCAGGCGCCAGTAACGAGGAGCTGTCAGAAGCAGTACTCGTTTCTTCAGCACTGCTGGCTGGCGGAGCATATGCACACATCGCCAACCTAATTGAAAGTTATGGGGAGTAGGAAGGTTTTCGCAATCCGCGTTAATATGAGTAATTTTTCAAAAAAGGGTCATATGGTAAACGGTTTATAAATCCTTTATTCATTAAATATTGGTAAATAAAAGGATGGTTCTGAGCTTTAAAGCTTAGAACCATCCTTTTTATTATTTGTATCGGATTCCCTGCTGGGGATTTTCCCTTCTCGCAAGGGTACATCATAGTAGTCAATTTAAAGCTTCCTTTGAGTAGTCATCCCTTTTAAGGTAGGTAATTCTACTTTTTAATTCAATTCTCATTTTCCTCTCAGAATATTTTAATAATAGGATTCTATTATTAAGCTATCTTAAAAAAACAATTAATAATTTGTAAAGAAAGGATGGATGAAGTTGGTTTTAGAAATCTTTAGCCGGAGGGAACAGAAGTACCTAATCTCCCGTCTCCAATATGAGATTCTGGTTGACCAAATGTCTCCCTACATGCGGTATGACAAGTTTGGCAGTCAAGGAAGGTATACAGTGACAAGTCTTTATTTCGAAAATCCCAACTATGATATTTATTTTGAAACGAAAAATAAGCTGAAGTTCCGGCAAAAGCTTAGGCTGCGTATCTATGATGATACCGATATTAAGGGACATGCTTTTCTTGAGGTAAAGCAAAAACATAAAAATGTAGTCAACAAAAGGAGAACTCTAATGCCTTTGATGGAGGCCTATCGTTATCTCAATAAACCAATCGATTGGCCTGTCCTTGATTTTGAAGCATCCAACCATCAAATTTTGAAGGAAATCCACCACTTCCGAAGGCTGTATTATTTGAATCCGGCAATGGTTGTCAGCTACGACCGCCAAGCATTTCATTGCATTACCGACCCAGACCTCCGAGTTACCTTTGATTTAAATTTGCGCTGCCGGGATAGCGATTTACACATTGAAAACGGGCCATACGGGGAGAATTTCATTGATAGGGATCTTGTAGTTCTGGAAGTAAAGGTAACCCATAGTGTCCCGCTGTGGTTAACCCGCATTTTGCAGGATTTGCAGTGTGAACAAAGAAGCGCCTCTAAGTTTTGTACAAGTTTAGAGTTATTGAAAGGGAATGAACTCCCTGGAAACATCATGAAAGAAAATGTAACGATAGGAGTTGGATAAGATGGAACAATTATTTTCAAATGGAACAACGGGTGGAAGCTCAATCTTAATGACTATTTTAGCAATGGCTTCAGCGGCAATGCTTAGCCTCGTTATTACACAAGTGTACCAGAAGACCTTCAAAGGAGAACGGTATTCGCAGTCATTTGTACATACAATTATTATTATGAGTGTAGTAGTTTCAGTGGTTATGAATGTAGTCAGCAACAATGCTGGTGTTGCGTTCGGATTGTTTGCAATCTTTTCACTTATTCGTTTCCGCAGTGCGGTTACTGACGGAAAAGACATTGCCTATATTTTCTTCGGCCTTTGTGTTGGAATGACGTGTGGACTATACCAAATTGGTATGGCCGTCGTATTAACCTTCTTCGCTTGTGCCGTTCTTTACTTGTTATACAAGTATGATTATGGCAGAGGAAACGATACGCAAATCCTAAAAGTTACAGTTCCAGAAAATCTGAACTATGAAGATTTATTCGAGGATATCCTTACTCGTTACACTGATAGCCATGTTCTTCGTCAGGTCGAAACAACCAATCTTGGAACTATGATTTTGTATACCTTTGCGATTCGCAGCAAGAATTCCACAAAAGATGAAGTTCTAATAAATAGGATCCGCGAGCGAAATGCAAATCTAAAAGTATCTTTGTCGTATTTGTAGCAGTGGAATAGTAAAATAGGGACGGTCCTCAATTGCCAAATGGAAAACGGGGACCGTCCCTAATCTTATTTTAAAAATGCCTCAATATGCCCGTTAAGCTGCTCAAGGTCATCGACAAGCGGTGAATGTCCGCAGTCTGTCAGTTCAACGTATTTGGCATGGCCGCCGAAGTCCGCAAGAATTTCCTCTGTCATTAGTTTATTAACAACAAGATCCCTGTCTCCCCAAAGCACAAGGACAGGAATTTTAATATCCTTAACCTGGTCCGTCCCTTTTATCAGACCATTATGCCTGCTGCTGATATTGAAGGTATTAAGAGAATGATAGACTTCAGCAAGCGTTCGCTGGGTCAGCATATCATCCACATATTCCTCATACAATTCTGCATCTGGCTGATTCTTTGTATAAATAAGCATATTCCAGGTCGCTTTAAGGAAGTCCCTGTTGTTCTGGTCATAGGCTGTCTGAATCGCAACTGTTGTAGGATGCACCTTAACGTCTTCATATGTAGTCACTCGGTTGCTCGTGTCCGGCAGGCCTTCAGGCGTTACTCCGAAGAATGGATAACCCCTAGTCGAAGCAGATTCAAGGAGGATTAACTTGTCGCAATATCCGGGATTATCAGCCGCAAATTGCATACATACTGCTCCGCCAGTCGACCAGCCAATCATTGCAAAATCCTTCAAGGCAAGAGCATCAACAAACAACTTAATATCATCTGAAAAGTCTTTGATGGACATGACTTTTTTGTGATAAGTTGATTCCCCGAAACCTCTCATATCTACAGCAATGATTTTGAACTCAGAATCCATACGGTCAATCAGCAGATCCCAGTGCTTGGATGACGTCATGTTGCCATGCACAAGCAGAACAGTCTTTTCTCCGCCTTCACGTTCCCTGTAGCTGAGCGTCTCCCCATTCGGTAAATCAACCTTTTTCAAATGGACTGCCAAAGCCTCCGTTTTTTTCACTACAAACACCCTTTCCTTCATGTTTGGTGCTTCCAGGCATAGCGGTATCTCTATTTATAATATTTCTTCATAAGTAGGGAATTCCCTCTATCTCCCAGGATTTTTGGAAAAAATAAAGGAGTCAATGCTGCTCAAGTTCATTGTAATCGTTCAAGACTTACATCTTTTGATACAAATTATAATTAAATCGAAATAGTATTAATTGCAGAAACACTAATTTAGACCTTGAATCCACCGCCTGAAGAATTCCCAATCTTTTATTGGACCATCATCATGCAACAAATCAAGGTATACACCATCCCCCTTACCTACCTGCCAAATGGCTTGAGCGGTATTTGCCTCATCAGAAATTCCACTTTCCTTTATATAGCGAAAAAATCTTTCTTTCCCAGGTCCAAAAGTTTCAGCAACATAGGCAACTAGATAAATGTCTATACAGCTTGCACCTAAGTCATTTGGATCTTCGTTAAGGATATGCTGCTTTATTAAAAGCTTTCTTTCAAGTGGTGAAGCCTTCAATAATGCAGGTTTTATTTTTTCAATCTGGTAAGCCTTATAACTTCTCTTTTCCCATTGCTTTAGCTGGCTGTAGTCCCCATTCACTTCTTCTAGTTTTATAAGCATATTTTTTAAATTACATACAGTAGGAATAACTTTTATATGGATACTTCGACCACGTAAATTGCCTGGTAATTCAATTCCATTCAATTCCAAACTCCTCCTAGTCTGCACAGGTTTGTTTTTTACACTATAGTTGTTAAATTATAGCTTTTAGTATCTGGATGACAACTTTCATATCATCCCCTTCAATATTCCTTGCTTTAATGTTTTCTTTGCTTCTGGAGAAATCAATTCACTATCAAAAAGTTTAATAATGGTTTTAATCATATCCATTTCATTAAAGGCTGGCGCATTATTAACAGTTCTCCCATTCTTGGTATATCTCATCAATAATTGAAGATCATTTTGAGGGACTCCATTAATAATAGGCGTACATTTGTCAAAAACAATATCATATTCCTTGTCTACATTTTGGGATACCCTCTTATGGATTTTGTACTTCATTTGCAATTTACTCATATTTCCATCTCCTCAGTTATCTCATTTCCCAGAATTAAACAACTCTTATCCATCTAACTTTCGACATTTTTTATAATTTTCCTTCCCAGTTCCATTTTCCTCACTAACTAAAAAGGTCCCCAATTATGGGACCTTCATTTGAAAAATGGCTTACCACTCCGAATAACCATCGCTCATATTATAAATATGCTTGAACCCCTTCTGGCTGAGCATATCCGAGGCCTGCTTGCTTCTGTTCCCGCTTCGGCAATAAACAAGATACGTCTTTTCCTTATCCAGCTTTGACATTTCACTTTCAATGACTTGAAGCGGAATCATCATAGCACCATCTATATGGCCATCTTGATACTCTTCGGGGGTACGGACATCCAATATACCGTCAATCTTCCCGCTGTCCACCAATTTCTTCGCTTGCGCAACATCAACAGTTTCATATGAAATTCCTGCACATCCGGCAAGGGCAAAAATCAATATCAATAGGATCCCTGCTAGTTTTTTCATAAGTTAGTACCCTCTCTTCGCTTTTACCCCTTAGGGTATTTACCAATATTATACTGCGTTATGGGATGATTCTAATAGCACCAGTATTACAATATTGTGTATGTTTCTCTGTACTGCTTATCACTAATTTGTACCCGTATAAGCGTAAATAAAGAAATATAGTTCGGAAATACTATCAAGTGATTCTAAAATGAAGATCAGGTGAATGCATGGACCGTAACTTTGCAATCGATTTTATTAAATTCTTTGCTATATTTGCTGTTGTAGTGATCCACACCTTTCCTAGTGACCATGTAGTTGGTTACTTTATTCTTGATAACATTTCAAGGTTTGCTGTTCCATTTTTCTTTATGGCATCAGGGTATTTTTTTGGCCGTAAAGTAACAAGCATTAATCAAAACAAAAGTTATTTTAAAAAATACGCCTTGAAAATCCTTAAGATTTACATCAGCTGGCTCGTCTTTTACTTCATATATGATCTTGTAAGAATTTTCGCAGGCTGCGGGAATGTACGCAATGAACTATCTTCGTATTTTGAAGGATTATCCTTTCTTGGCCTCCTCTATTATGGAGAAGCGACAAGCGGCTATCAATTGTGGTTTGTTATTGCCCTTGTCTGGAGCATCGCTATCCTTTACTTGTTTTTCAAGCTTGAAAAAACCGGTATCCTTTTGGTCACAAGCTTTTGTTTGTACATCTATGGACTTTTCGGGCAGGCTTATTCAGTTTTCTTCGAATTTCCGAAAAGCACCCGTGATGCTTTGTTCTTTGGCCTTTTTTACACAACAGCAGGTTTTTGGTTTTCTTACAGCAAACCTCTTAAACATCATCAGAACCTAACTAAAAAGACGAACTTCTATTTATTTCTCTTATTCTCAATCCTTCAGATTATTGAAGGCCTTTTGCTCGAAAAAGTGCTAGGTTCCAGGCATGGGGAGTTCTTCCTCTCAACAATGTTCCAGACAATTTTCCTATTTTCTTTTGCACTGCATAATCCACAGCTCGGAAAAGGCCTGCTGATAACTAAAATCGGTGGAAATGCTCTCGGAATTTATGCTGTTCATGTCTTCCTCATAGATATGGTCGATTTGCTGTTTCATTCGGCAGGCCTGGGGAATGTGTCCCACTCTTTATTCTGGAACCTTGCCGATGCTTTCCTCGTGTTTAGTTTATCGTATCTTGCATACCAGCTTATTCAGTCTGCCAAAGCTCGCTTGATGTAAGTATAAAAGGTACTCAAGCAGACAATGTAACCGCTCTCATTTTTTAGTTATTCGGAGGTAATCGAAGGAAATATTGAACTTACCCTGTTTTTTCCACCAATAACTAGTCCCTAAAGGTAACCTTTTTTCTGAAAAGGGTGTACAATAGCTGTTGGCAATAGGGACCAGTCCCTAATCTATCATGAGTAGTAACAGAGGTGCTTACGTTGTTCAGGTTAAGTTTACAGGTCGTAGTCATTGGTTTTTGTTCAGCTCTTTTCGGGTTTGCTTACAACACCTTTTTGATTCCGCATAAGCTAGCATCAGGTGGTGTCAGCGGGATTGCTTTCTTTGTCCATCATCTTTTTCACATCAATACCGGTTTGGCTGTTTTGATAATCAACATCCCCTTATTCTTTCTGGGAATAAAGCATTTAGGCAGAAAGTTTATTTTACTGTCTATTTATTCGGTTGTCGTTTTGTCTTTAAGCCTAAAGTTCATCCCTATCAACGCGGTAAGCGAAGATATCCTTCTATCGTCCATTATAGGTGGTGCGCTGTATGGGATTGCTATCGGGTTGATTATTAGAACAGGTGGCTCGACCGGCGGAACAGATATCGTGAGCCTTATTCTTTCACAGAAAAAGAACATGCAGGTCGGTTTCTTGAATATCTGCATGAACCTGGCAGTCGTTGCCATATCAGGGATTGTTTTTGGCTGGTCTATTACCTTGTACACAATGATTGCCATTTATGTGGCCGGCAGTGCAGTAGATATGGTTTACACAAACCAAGACAAATTGACAATAATGATTGTTACCGAGAGATATCAGGAACTTAGCGATGCTCTGCTAAAATTACATGCCCGGGGAATTACGATAACAGATGCTGAAGGAGCCTACACCCATAAGCCTAAAAAGGTACTCACCACTGTCATTACAAAGTATCAATTAAATGAAACCAAGCATACGATTAAACTAACCGACCCACAGGCATTCGTGAACATTACCCACACCCACGATGTCATGGGCCGGTTCAGAAAGGCTAGCTAATTTCAAATTCCATTTAGTAAGGACAGTTTCTGCATTCAGTAGCGGACTGTCCTTTTTAATTTGGGAGCCTCTTAAAGGAGTTTTCTGGAATATTCATGTTTCAACTCTTAACAACGATTAACATCAGTGTCCCGATTATTGAAATCTTTTTTAAGCTCACCCCTTTACGGTTTTTTTACAGTCCGACCCTTTACCGGGTTTAATTTACAGGTTTTATAATGCGTATGTGAGGTAACGTCCTATGGAGGGGGGATGGAAATGTTTTCATGGGATGATCTCTATACATTTGCCTGGGCTTTTTTTGTCGTATTGCCATTAGTTGCTTTCATACATGCCTTTGGGCACGTTTTTTTCATCTTTCTATTTGGAGGTCAAGCGGACTTAACAATTGGTAGAGGAAAAAAAATCTTTACAATGGGCCGGATGCACTTTTTCTCCCTTTATTTCATAGATGCTGCATGCCAGTACACTGATTTAAAAAGAGAAACTAAATGGAAACACGCGTTGATTTATGGAGGCGGCATTATTTTTAACGGATTAACGATAGTCATCATAAATTTCTTGATTATTCAAGGTATATTGCCAGAAAACAAATTCTTTTATCAACTTGGTTATTTTTCGGTGTACTATATTTTTTTTGCGCTTCTCCCGGTTGACTATGGCAAGAACAACCCAAGTGATGGAAAAGCCATTTATTTAGCTTTGAGATATGGGTACTCCTTTAAAGAAATACAATAAATTCTTAAGGACATTTGGTTTATAAATGTTGTGGGACAAGCAAACGAAAAAGGACAGGCCTTGCCTTGTCCAACCAAGCTAATCAAGCTGATTAAGCTCCCCTCATCCTCCTGGCTGATTCATTTATACCGTCTCAATCCGCCTTGCAAATGCCAGAACATGCCTAGCCAAATCCATTCCATAGGAAACATAATTGCCCCAATTCCTGTCAGCTCCCTTGCTGATGCCAACACCGCCAGTTTCCCCTCCAAACCCCTGACAATTCCATCCTCCGGCATAATCCCCAGCACGGAATTCGGAGCAAGTTTAAATTCGGTCACGCCTGAAACATCCAATACAGGCTTCCGCCCTAGCAGATTTTGATAGAATTCCTTGAATTTTTGCTGGTCTTTTACATACAATTGAACTACCCCCACCTATCAGCTACCGCTGATTGAGGAAGGGGATTCCTAAGTAAAGAAACCTATCAGTTTCTAATTGATTAGGCTACCCCTGTCGCCCCGACAGTTAGGAGACGAATGGCTTCGTTCCGGAGATTTCTTCCTGCGTTAATATCCCTATCGTGTTCCGTGCCACATTCCGGACACACCCACTTTCGAAGGTTGAGATTTTTAACGTCTTTGTGTTTGTGGCTGCAATTCGAGCAGATCTGGCTGGAGGCAAAGGTCTTTGAAACCACCACAATTTTCTTTCCATACCATTTTGCCTTGTACTCTAGCATAGTGCGGAATTGGGACCAGGATACTTCACTGATTGACCTGGCAAGTTTGCGATTTTTAAGAAGATGGTTTACCTGCAGATCCTCAATACCAATGACATCGTGGTTTTTGATGATTTCGGTAGAGATTTTCTGTAGGTAATCTGTCCTTGCATTCACGATTCGTTCATGGAGCCTTGCGACTTCCCGTTTCTGTTTTTGGTAGTTCTTCGCCTCGCCCAAGGGTTTCTTGTTCTTTATAGCCTGTTCCCGCCTTCGGGAGAGGATGCGTTTTGCTTTTATTAATTTCTCTTCCATGCTCCGGAAGAATTTCGGATTTTTGTATGAGGTGCCATCGGAGAGTATAGCAAAATCCTTTAATCCCAAATCGACCCCAACCACTGAACCCGTTTTTACCTTAGGCTGGACTTCCTGTTCAGCCAGGATTGAAACAAAGTATTTACCCGAGGGGCTCCGGCGGATTGTGGCGTTTAAGATTCTGCCTTCAATTTCCCTGCTCTTTGCAAATGGGATTAACCCAAGCTTAGGAAGCTTCAGCTTATTGCCCACTATAGCGATATTGCCGTTTGTGTGTTTGGAGGTATAGGATTGGACTATGTTTTTCTTCGATTTAAACCGCGGGGCTTTTGTCTGTTTCTCGAAAAACCTTTGAAACGAATCGGAAAGGTGCCTGAGGGATGTCTGTACGGCCGTACTGTCCACTTCTTTTAACCAGGGGTATTCCTCCTTCAGTGCAGGAAGCTGGGAGGAACACTTATTATAGGACAGTCCCTTGCCTTCTTCTATGTAGGAAGTATTCCATTTTTCAAGGAAGAGATTAAAGACAAACCGAGCACATCCAATTGTCTTTTTAATCAGGACTTCCTGTTTTTGATTTGGATAGATTCGAAATTTATACGCTTTTTTAATCACACAAACACCCACTTCCAACCGGAACGTTTGTTCTAATTATACCACAGGAAGGAAAACTTTGGCTATCGTCAACTGGCATTCATCACCCCCTTATTGTTGGGCTTTGCCCTTCACAGGAGTCTTCTGCCGGATGATGATAAAAAGGACGACACGTGCGATTACGCCAAGCAGTGTCGTCCTTTTTTTATGATTAGAAGCTGGAAAAACTATTGCTCCCGTTCCCTTTGGCTAACCAGAACCGTCCCTCTTTGCCAGTGGCAAACGAGAACCGTCCCCGTTTACTCCACTGTAACCGATAGCGATTTGACGAGGATGGATGGTGATCCAATAGGCGAGAGCGGGAAGGTCAGATCGGCACCGATTTCTGCGACATCGCCCAGCATTTGATAAAAATTCCCTGCTATCGTCATCAAGTTGACTGGATATTGAACCTTTCCGTCTTTGACGTAGAAGCCGTTTGCTGCAACCGAGAAGTCGCCTGATACAGTATTGGCACCTGAATGCAGTCCTGAAAGACTTGTAATCAAAACACCTTCGTCTATTGAACCGAGCAACTCATCGAATTCCACTTTGGAAGGCTCGATGTAGAAATTGGATGGACCAACCTTAACAGCTGACTTATATGAATCTTTATAGGCATGCCCTGTTGTTGATGTCCCATCCTTTTTAGCTGTTTTTTGATTATGGAGCAAGGACTGCAGCACGCCTGATTCAACTACCGTAAGTTTCCTGACAGCCACTCCCTCGCTGTCAAACGTCCGGCAGCCAAGGCCGCCTTCAAGGAACGGGTCATCGACAATTGTAATCTTGCTCGAAGCGATTTCATCCCCGCTTTTATCCTTTAAAGGAGATACTCCCGCCTGCGTATTCTCTGCGGAAAAGTTGCCCGAGTAGACTGCCAGCAGCTGGGCCGCGGCGTTATTTTTAATGAGTACAGAGTAATTTTTGCTTTCAATCGGCCTCGAGTTCAACTGGGCAATTGCCTTCTCCGCAGCCTTTTGAGCGATTTCCTTTGCATTTAACTTATTAAAATCCTGGGATAACTTAAATTCAAACGCGGTCTTCGTTTCATCCCCATCCTTGACAATCGCCTCAATGTACGCGTACAGGAAGTTTAGCCGATCGCTGACATTCAGCCCCTTATTGTTCGCAAGCGTCCTCGTAACAGACTCGTTACGGATTGCGCACCAGTCCGTCGCTTGAAACCTCGGATCAAAGTCATGCAGTTCTTTTTCAACATCCTTGATGAATTGAATCTTTTCAGGTATTCCTATCTCATCAAGGGAATCTGAATAGAAATTCCCATTCTCATAGTGGCTGCTTCCTGTAAAAATCTCTTCGCGGGCTTCATCATTCATAATCTGTGCATTTTCCTTTGCATTCCTTATTAAAAATGGAATTGAATCCTCATCGAGCTTTTCCGTATAGGCATATCCCATCTTTCCATCTATGATGCCCCGGAACGACAGGCCGCCGTCTTCGGCTATTTCATACTGGTCAATTTCACCTTTGTATACCTGGCAGCCAAAGACTTCCTTTTTCTCCGAGTAAATTTCTACATCCGTAAAACCGTTCTTCTCCGCTTCCTTAAACAATAGTTCACTTATTGTCATCGCCTATTCCCCCTTTGTCCCGCCAACTGTAATTTCGCTGACACGAATCATCGGCTGGCCAACATTCACCGGGATGCTTCCACTCTGGGACCCGCACATTCCAGCCCCATGGCCGAGGTTGTTTCCTACCATATCGACCAGTTGAAGAGTTTTCGGCCCATTTCCGATTAATGTAGCCCCCTTTAGAGGCCTTCCCAACTTCCCGTTTTTCACCTCATAAGCTTCCTCGATCGCAAAATTATAATCACCGGTTGCCGGATTGACCTGTCCGCCGCCCATATACTTTGCATAAATACCATGTTCAGTATTGGAGACGATTTCTTCTGGAGTCGATTTGCCTGGAACGATGTACGTATTGGTCATTCTTGAGGTTGGCGCAAACCTGAACGACTGCCTCCGTCCGGAACCGGTCGAGTCCATTCCCATACGCCGTCCATTGAATTTATCAATCAAGTAACCTTTTAAAATTCCGTTTTCAATTAAGACGTTCTTCCTGGCCTTTTCGCCTTCATCATCGATTGTAATTGAACCCCATTCATTTGGAATCGTCCCATCATCTATGTATGAAACAATTTCCGGGGCAACCCGCTCGCCAATTCGGTTGGCAAATACGGAATTATTTTTCGCAACAGCAGTTGCTTCCAGGCCATGACCACAGGCCTCGTGAAAAATAACGCCGCCGAATTCGTTGTCAATAATGACAGGGAACTTGCCGCTTGGACATGGGGCTGCATCAAGCATGGTCACTGCGATCCGTGCAGCTTCATGTGCATAATGATCGAGATTGAGATTTTCGAAAAACTCAAAACCTTGATAAGCTCCTGGTCCATAAAAGCCAGATTCCATCTTATTGTCCCGGACCGCGACCGTCTGGATCGCCAGCCTTGACCGGACCCGTTTATCCTCAACAAACCTGCCCTCCGAATTAGCAATCAATACGTTTTGTTCTTCATCCATCAACCGAACGGTAACCTGGGATATAGAAGAATGATAGTTTTTTGCTTTTTCATAAGCTGTTTGCAGGATTGCTGCTTTACGGGCTTTCTCAACATCTTGTGGCATAATTTGAATAGGATGGATTGAATCTGCCGTTTGCTGGGTGAAAGGTGCCAGGCCGGTTGAAGCCTTGCCTTTAATTGCCTGTGCTGCACGGTTGGCCGCCTTCAAGAGCCCTTCCCGGCTAAAGTCAGTTGTATAGGCATAGAAACTCTGATATTCATTAAACACTCGGATTCCAACACCGAAATCCCTTCCCGACAAAGCCGTTTCAACTCTGCCGCTTTGGTAAGTAAGATTATTCGTGAACCTATCCTCAACGAAAATTTCCGAAAAATCTCCGCCCGTCGATAACGCCGCGGTAAGCATATCTTCTACTAAACTTTTACTAAGCATAACAACCTCCTGTAATGGAAAAATTGACCACCTGACATAAATATTCGCCAAACCAGCCTACTATTCCTCCCTCCGGCAAAATAGGGACAGTTCTCTGTCTAAATAAAAAACCAGTCTCAACATTCGAGACTGGTTTTGCTCATTTAACTATTTTTTAGGTATTTCGCACCCATCATCATCAAAGAGGTTCCCATCCTGATTTAGAATGGTGATTTTTTTCTCATCCTCGGCAATGACTTTTTCCAACGCCTGGACAAAAGTTTCTGTCGGCTGTGCCCCGGAAAGGGCATATTTTTGATTAATCAGGAAGAATGGCACCCCTGAAATCCCATATTGCCGAGCCATTTGCTCATCAGTTCGAACCTCGGCAGTCATATCTTCACTGGCAAGCATGTTTCTCACGACTTCCCGGTCAAGTCCTACTTCCACTGCCAATTCAACTAACGTTTCATGGTCGCCAATATGCCTGGATTCTGTGAAATAAGCTTGTAAAATCCGCTCAGTCATTTCCTTCATCAGGCCTTGAGTCTTGGCGAACATCGTTAACCGGTGAGCATCGAACGTGTTTGTCATGATCATCGTATCCATCTGATAATCCAGACCGGCTTCCTTTGCCATTTGAACGACACGATCTGTATTCGCTTTAGCCTGGGAAAGGCTCATTCCGTATTTTTTAGCCAGTTTTTCATTCATGTTTTCCTTTATATCCCGAGGTGCGTCCGGCTCCAACTCATAGCACCGGTATGTCACTTCAATCGGGTGGTTAATCTGCTTAATGGCGTCCTCCAGACGCCTTTTGCCAATATAGCAGAATGGTCAAGCAAAGTCCGTCCACATTTCAATATGCATACTGTATTCCTCCTTTACTTCTTTCCAATTAGTATAGGGGGTTGAGTTAGTTTTTACACGGGATTTGCCTGATTCAAATAACTTGTAACATGATATAGTTGGCATATGGAACTTTAGTCCGCTTTTTATGGAGATGAAAAACTTGAACGAAAAAAATATAGCAATTGTCATTGGCGGCGGTATTGCCGGAAAGCTTGCTGCCAAGGTGCTGTCAGACCATTTCAAGAAAGTGATCATACTGGAAAGAGATGCTGAGCCACAAGGGCCGCTACCTAGAAAAGGTGTACCCCAGGGAGCTCATTTACACGCCCTACTTCATGCAGGTGAACATGGCCTTGAATCATTATTCCCTGGAATCACAAACAGGTTTTATCATAGCGGCGCGATTAAAATCAACTCTACAAGAGACCTCGCCTGGTTCCACCATGGTGTCTGGAAACTTCAATATGATGGGGGCTACTCAACTACACTTCAAACCAGGCCTCACTTGGAATGGCACATTGACCAATACATAAAGGAAATTCCGAATATTGCTTACTATTATAACCATTCTGTAAAATCCTATCATTATGACAAGCAAGCGAACAAAGTAACAGGAGTAACTGCAAGCAGTCCTGAAGCAGACTCTATTACCCTCGATGCTAATCTAGTTGTTGATGCAAGCGGGTCAGGAAGTTTTACCGGAGCTTGGCTTGAAAAGTTAGGCCACGTTCTCCCTACGGAAAAGGCAACAATAGGATTAACTTATGTCAGTAAGTTTTTTCAGCTGCCGGAGAACCCTAAGCGGAACTGGTCCATTAAGCTTATCTATCCAGAACCGCCTTTTGGGGAGATAGGGGCTACCCTTTCCAGCGTGGAAGGGAATCGGTATATCGCAACCATCTTTGGCTATCAAAATGCCATTAATGAAAAAAAGGCAATAACAGATAACGAAGCATTTTTGGAACTTGCAAAAAAGCTTTCCAAACCCGATATTTATACCGAATTAAGCAAGGGCAAGCCTCTTTCAAAAACAAGTATTTTCCGTGTCCCTCAAATTAGTTGGAGGCGGTTTGACAAAGTTAAGCACCTTCCCGATGGGCTGCTCATGATGGGGGACACGATATGCCGGATTGATCCCGTTTTTGGCCAGGGGATGAGCGTCGCTGTTTTGGAGGCACTTGAACTTCAGCGCTTATTGAAAAAAGATCTCCCTTTAAAAAGGCTTGCTTATATGTTCCATAAAAAAACTGTGAAAATTATCTCGCCTGTCTGGAATATGGTTTTGTCCGAAGACCTTCGTTATCCAGGGATACAAGCAAAGAGACCATTTGGCTTATCCGCTCAACAATGGTTCACTAAACAAATTTTCCTCTTATCCTCTGAGGACCGATACATTTATGACTCCTTTATTAAAGTGATGAACCTTGTCCAGCCTGCTGCCATTCTAATGAGGCCAGCTATTCTTAAAAAAGTTGTAGCCCGCGGCCTCTTTAGGAGGAAATGATTTTCCGAACAAATACAAAATGGCGGTCGCCTTCGACCGCCATTTTTTAAATGAACCAGGGAACCGACTCCTGCTCCTTAGTCTCTATACATTACCGCTAAGCCTTTAAGGAAGTTCCGCGCGAATTTGTCACCGCATTCTTTGTAGTTCTTGTGGCCTTTTTTCCGGAGCAAGGCGCTTAGCTCTCCTTTTGTGATGGCAATGCCAGCATTATCAAATATCTCGATCATGTCTTCACTTGTAAGCGAAAGGGCGATTTTTACTTTTTTCAGCAGGACATTATTGATGCTCTCATTGATTTTCGGAGGATTTTCAGGCTGACCAGGCTTCGGCTCCTGCCTTCCTCTTTTGAAAATAATCAAGCCATCCAGAAACGATTCAAGCTTGCTGTTATTGATCCTCAATTGCTGATCAAGCTCGGGCTCTTCCACGTTTGACTTTGTGAGTATCTTCAATACCTCTTCCTTTGTAACGTCGATGCCGCCAAGTTGGAATATCTTAACCATATCTGTATTTTTTATATCCAGGGCATATCTCAGCCGGATTAAAATATCATTATTTTCCATCAGTGACCCTCCTATATACTTCAGCTATTCCCCTTGTGGTTTGCTATATGCATTTTACATGTAATTCGCGAGCAACAAAAGGAAAACCTGGAAACGGCTACGTGAAAAATGGATTATCTGCCTATGGACATGCATAAAATGTACAAGTCCTTTTAGGTGTGGTGATGGTTTTGAATGTATATCTAAGTTACATTATTCTGGGGCTTACGCTGGCTGCCCCAATAGGTCCGGTTAATTCGGCGCGAATCGATAAAGGCCTTAAGAACGGGTTTTGGCATGCATGGGCAGTCGGCGCAGGCTCAATGATGGCGGACGCAACCTTTATGCTGACAGTTTATCTCAGCCTTGTCCGCTTCCTTTACTATCCTTATGTACAGGTTTTCCTTTGGCTATTCGGCGGCTTTGTCCTCATCTATTCAGGAATAGAAAGCATGGTCAGCGCATCGAGTTTGAAACTTGAGCAGAGAAGAGCGAAGGAATCGATTTTCAAGTGCTTTTTTTCCGGATTTATTATTTCCATTTCCAGCCCGATGTCCATTTTGTTTTGGCTTGGCATTTATGGCTCAGTTCTCGCGAAAACCGCTTCATCCTACGGTCCTGAAAAGCTGCTAATCTACAGCTCGATGATTTTCCTGGGCCTTTGCCTATGGGATATTTTTGTTGCCGCGCTGGCAAGTGGATCGAGGAGATTTCTGAATGCGAATACCCTGGTAGCAATTTCGGTTATATCGGGGCTGTCACTGGTCGGTTTCGGAGTGTATTTTGGAGTTCAGGGGATAAAAGCACTTGCTAACCTTTAGGGATGTGTCGAAACATCCCTAACGATAGAAGCCATGATATGAAAGGCTTCGTGCAAATTTAATCAAACGTTTGATTAATGAAAATACGACAATTCGCGACGAAAAAAGAAGCAGGGTATCGTCCCTGCTTCTTATATTACCGGCTTTTCGTTAGTGTGCTGAGATGCCATATTCTTAAGCATCACTTTGCTGATTTTCCCGACGTGAGTTTTCGGCATTTCCTCAATAAGATGGATTTTCTTCGGAACCTTGTAGCCGCCCAGTTTCAGCCGGCAAAATTGTTTGATGTCTTCCTCGGCAACCCCACTGCCTTCAGCGAGTACAACGAAGGCAGTTACTGCTTCCCCCCATTTTTCATCTGGTGCTCCGACAACAGCAGCTTCCAGGATTTCAGGGTGTTCGCAAAGCCAATGCTCGACCTCAAGCGGATACACCTTCTCCCCGCCTGTAATGATCATATCTTTTTTCCGGCCAACGATATAATAATACCCATCTTGATCCCGGCGGGCGAGATCACCTGTAAGCAGCCAGCCATTCTGAAGCGCATCATTTGTTGCCTCTTCATTTCCCCAGTAAAAGGAAAACGCATGCCTCCCCTGGATGGCCAGCTCACCGACCATTCCTGATCCTGCTTCTGCTCCGTGCTCATCCACTATTTTCACTGAATGGTACATCATCGCCTTACCTACTGAGCCCCTCTTTAGTACGGCATCAGCAGGGTCGATATAAAAATTGTTCGGTCCTGCTTCCGTCAACCCATATCCCTCTTTAAACGGCTTCCCTTTTTGCGCGAATGCTTCATAGATTTCAAGGGGGCATGGCGCACCACCGGAAAGGAAAACCTTCATATCATTGAAATCTGTTGCGTGGAACAGTTCTGATTTAACCAGCAAATGATACATCGTCGGTACAAACAGCACAATTGTACAACGGTGATCGACAAGGTGCTTAATCGCCTTTTCAGGGGAAAACTCCCTCGCAATCGCAACTGATCCGCCAGCCATTAAAATCGGAATGGATAACGCATTGAGCCCGCCGGTATGGAACATCGGCAGGTACGTCACAGTTTTGTCCTCGTTGGTCAGGTTCCAGCTGACAATCGTCGAGATTGCGTTCCACATGATCGCCCGATGTGAAAGAACCGCCCCTTTTGGATATCCTGTCGTACCGCCTGTATAAATCATTGCCAGCGGATCCTCGTCATCGATATCCACATGCTTGTTATCAGTCTGGTTTAGCGCGGCCGTATAGCGGTCAATCAGCTCTTCATATTGCGAGCCATCGATGCAAATGCTTAGTCCGAGTTCGTTCCAAAGCTGAGACACCTGCTTTGCAAAATCGGAGTGGAAGCCGATTAGCTTGGGTGTGCAATCCCCAATTATAAAAGACAACTCACTGATTGCCAGCCGCCAATTCAACGGAACAAAGATGGCGCCGATCTTTCCGCATGCAAACAACAAATCGAAATAACTGATGTCATTTGGTGCAAGCAGCGCAACCCTGTCCCCTTTCCGGATTCCTTGTTCCGATAGCCAGCAGGCCAGTGCCCGTGCCCTGGTATTTAGTTGTTCAAAGCTCCACGATCTATCTGCTTCAGCATCAACAACCGCAGTCGCCAATGGTGTCAGTCTTGCCCTGGATTCAAGCCAATCGAGCTCGCACCTCACAGCAATTCCTCCTTTACCCCTTCATTATGGATTCATTTTAGGAAAAGGCAGTTACAAGGAAGTTACAGCTTCTCCTGAATTCGGGCAAATCCTCTTACATACACTTTTTCACTAGTGAATATTTTTTTGATATGGTTACTGCCGTGCAGGGATTAGTTACTGCCTGGCAGGTTTCATATTCTTTTTCACTACACATTAGTGAATTATCACTATCAACTAAACCTTCATATTAGTCATCCCTCGTCTTTTCCACTAGCTATTTATTATTCTAAAATAGCCCCTGCCGTGCATAGACTAGTACCTGTCAGGCAGGGATTATAAAAGTCCGTAGTTAACTCTAACCATCAAAAAGCTATACTATAATCATTTTTCACTAGTCATCAGGTACGCCAGCGCCTCAAAAAAAGAGCGCATCCAGCGCTCCAGCAAAGTTATGATTCTCCGACAACTTCCTTAATAAACTCCATTGCCGAGTCAACTGACTCGAATAGCACTTCCTTGTCTTCCTGGACGTGGGTAACTTTGACACGCCAGTATTTCCTGCCGCTATCCAGTTCTATATCAGTCAGTTGGAACCGCAAAACAAACGAGGCGACTTGTTTTGTTTTCATCAGGAATCTCCCTGGCTGATCGCTTCTGGTTTCACAGGGACAGCAGTTTTCTTCTTTTTACGCTTCAAGTTCAAACTGCGCAATGAGCCCACGATACCTTTCGGAAAGAACATAACCGCAAGGATATAAATAATTCCGAAAAAAATGATCCAGCGCTCGAAGATGACGTGCACCTTGGCAAGCTCAACAAGCCAGTGATGGGAAAATTCAATGATTCCCGCGCCGATGATGGCACCAACAAGTGTCCCAACACCGCCGATAATTGTCATCATCAATGCATCAAGCGTAACATCCATGGCGAATACACTTGTATTTACGAAACGTAATGAAACAGCATAAAGGATTCCCGAAATGCCAGCCAGGATACCAGAAACTACGCTGGCGATGACTTTATACTGCAAGACGCTATAGCCGAGCGATTCGGTACGCTGCTCATTTTCCCGGATCGCAAGAAGCACTTTTCCAAGCGGGGAATTGGTGAACCGCTGGAGCAGCATGAACACTACAACCATGGAAGCCAGGCAAATCAGGTAAAAATCTGTCCTGTCCTTTAGGAAATCCGGCACCCTGAACGTAAAGCCATCATTGCCATACGTAATCGTGCGCCATTTTTCAGCAAGGACGAGGAACAGCCCGGCAAATGCCATTGTCAGCATTGCATAAAAATGGCTCTTCAGCCTCAATGTCAGCAGACCGACAAAGTAGCTGACAACCCCTGTCAAAAGAATTGTCACAAGAACCGCGAGCAGGAAATAATTCGTCTCGGGCTCGAACTGTTTCATGAAGACACCAACCGTATACGCTCCTATTCCAAAGAACATTGCGTGCCCAAACGAAACAATTCCCGTATAGCCAAGGAGAATATCGTAGCTCATCGCAAAGATCGCAAAGATAAACACTTGTGAAAGGAGGATTAACAGACTCCTTGAATCATAGACAAACGGCAGAATGGCCAGAAAGGCAGCAACCAGCACGTAAAATAGTGTTAACTTGCTTGAAAATAGTCGTGTCATGCTCCGCTCACCCCTTTGCCCCGAACAAGCCCTGCGGCCTGAAGACTAGTACTACTACCATCAACATCATATTCGCTGCCAGCGCCAAATCCGGCACATAATAGGCCATGAAGGAACCTGACAGGCCAACAAGAATCGCGGCCATTGCCGAGCCTGAAATACTGCCCATCCCTCCGATGACAACAACGATGAAGGCAAGGATTGCAAACTCCATCCCCATTTCGGCGTAAATGACTCCGGAATAAGGCCCGAGAAGCATCCCGCCGAGAGCTGCCATCCCGGCCCCAATCATAAACACGAACATGAACACCTTCTGAATGTTAATTCCGAGCGCCTGAACCATTTCCTTATTCATTACTCCCGCCCGGACAACAAGACCGATTTTCGTCCTCTTAAGAAGAAATTGAACAAACAAGAATACCAGCAGGCCTACAAAAATAATAAACGCGCGGTATTTAATGATAAGAACATCGCCAATCTCCCAGCTGCCTGCTAAAAAGCCAGGTGTTTTTGCCGAGATTTGGTTTGGTCCCCAAAAGACTTTAAGCATTTCCGAAAGGACCAACATTAAGCCAAGTGTAATGAGAATTTGCTGGATATGGTTGCCGTAGACGGGCTTAATGATCCAGCGTTCCGTCAGAATGCCGAGAATCATACCGGTTATGATGGCGGCCACGATCCCCAAAAGAAAGCTTCCGGTTTTGTTGTAAACGGCTATGCCGCTGAAGGCACCCCAGGCAAACAGTCCTCCATGGGCAAAATTCAGGACATCCATCAGTCCGAATATCAAGGTAAGACCTGCTGCTAAAAGAAAAATCAGCATCCCTGTAGCAAGGCCATTGAGGCTTAAGTTTATTAAAAGTTCCAAGTCTATCTCCCCTTTCCATGTGGAAAAGGGGCGGAGCATGCAATGAGTAAGGAAATATTTCCTGTTTGAAAAACAATGAAGGATAGCTAGACTATCCGCTGTTTACCATCGCCCTGCTCCACCGCCTTGTTTGGTAGTGTATATTACTTGAAGATTCATAGTTTCTAAGCAATTCCAAGAAACTTCCGTCTCATTTCCTCGTCTTCCCTGAGGATATTCATCGGACCGCTCGAGACTGTCCGCCCGTCATCGACGATATAGAAGCTGTCCCCGATGGTGCTTGCCATCATAAAGTTTTGTTCGACGAGGATGATCGTTGTCGTTTCTTTCATCTGTTGGATTGAATCCATGACTTTTTCGACGACGATTGGCGCAAGCCCCTTGCTTGGTTCGTCAATTAAAAGCAGTTCATTATCGTTGACATAGGCTCTTGCGATTGACAGCATTTGCTTTTGGCCACCGCTTAAGAGTCCCCCAGGCTTTTTCCAGAATTTCTTAAGGTCTGGGAAAAGATCAAGAATATAGCTTAGCCGCTTTTGCGTAATCTCATTATCCTTTTTAATCGCTACTTTAATATTTTCCTCGACAGTCAGCCCTGCAAAAATGCCCTGATCCTCGGGGACATACCCGATGCCCTTGTTGGCAATTGAATATGGAGGCAGTGCCTTTATATCCTCGTCCTTAAAGAGAATAGTTCCTTTTGTAGCAGGGTTAAGGCCCATGATGGTCCTTAGGGTTGTCGTCTTGCCTGCCCCATTCCGGCCGAGCAAAACCGTTACCTCACCCTTCGGCACCTCAAACGAAACACCCTGAAGAATATGGTACTGGCCAATATAAGTTTCAACCCCATCAAGCTTTAGCAGCGTGCTCACTATGCAAACCTCCCAAATAAGCAGACTGGACAGTCTCATTTTTCATAATTTCCTCTGGAGTTCCATCTGCCAGCAGCGTGCCGTTGAAGAGGACCATGATCGTATCAGATAAATCCATGATCATATCCATTTTGTGCTCAATAAGGATAATCGTCCGATCGCCGCGCTGCTTAATTTTCTTGATGACCTCAAGAATTGCGGGAACCTCTTCAAGTGACATGCCGGCTGTCGGTTCATCTAAGAGGAGTACTTCTGTGTTTAAAGCAAGCAGCATGGCAATTTCAAGCTTACGTTTTTCCCCGTGCGCCAAATTGCTGGCCAAGGCATCCTTCTTATCCTCAAGCAGGACGAGCCTAAGCCACTCGATTGCTTCTTCTTCAAGTTTTTTATACGACTGGAAATGCCTTAGCATTTGATATCGGATGCCAGCCTGTGATTGGCAGGCAAGACGTACATTTTCAATGACGGTCAGGTTCGGGAAGACATTGGTAATTTGAAAGGATCGCCCAATACCAGCCCGCGTCCTTTTGGTTGGGGAAAATTTTGTGATTTCATTCCCCTTGTAGAAGACCTGGCCCCTGGTTGGGAGCAACTGTCCACTCAGCAGGTTAAAGAACGTCGTTTTCCCGGCGCCATTCGGTCCGATGATTGACTTGAAATGGTTCTCCGGAACTGAAATGTTTACAGAATCGACTGCCGTGTGGCCGCCGAATGTAATGGTTAAATCCTTTGTTTCTAAAATTGCTGTCAAATGTGTTCACCACCTGTGCTAATTTTGAAAAGAACAATGAACTTCGGTTAAGTGACCGAAGTTCATTATTTCGATTACTTGTCTAGCTACAAAAGAGTAAGCTTCGGAAGCATTGACATCGCACGAAGGAAAAGCGATAGCTTTTTCGAGGAGAGTCCTAGCCCCTCGAGGTCTTAAGCCGTGCCCCTCCGGAGGGCAAGCCCATCCTGCGTGGCCCGTCTTAAGCTGGTCGGGGCTGACCACTAAGGAAAGCTCCTCAGAATCATCATCGCAGGGACAGGCGTTTTTTGCCTGTCACGAAGGCGCTTCCGCTTTTCCTACTTGACTCGAATTGGCGGAGCAGTTTCCTCAGGAGACAGTTCCCTGATCAGGACTGGTACCGGATAATTGACGCCAGGCTTCTTCTCAAGCTTGATGGCGTATAGAGATTGAAGTGCCTGGTGATCTTCTTTTCTGAACGTCATCTTGCCTTTTGGAGATTCAAAGCTCATGCCTTCCATTGTTTCGATTAATTTATCAGTGTCCGTGTTACCATCAGTTTTCTTAATAGCTTCAACAATCGCGATGGCCGCGGACATACCGCCAGGAGTGAACAGGTCAGGTACTTCTCCATTGAATTTCTTCTTATGCTCGTCAACAAGCCACTTGTTAATATCGTTTTGCGGAAGGTCGTGGTAGTAAACAGTGAAGCCTTCCATGCCTACTAGCGGCTCCATCGTTGCAAGCGCCGCAATATCAGGGGCACCTGTAGAGATTTTGATTCCTTTTTCCTGAACTTTCATATCAGCAATCTGGTTCCATGGGGAGTTTGCCCCGGCCCAAACAACAAACAGGTACTCAGGCTTTTGGTCAATGATTTTTTGAATATTTGACGTAAAGTCAGTTGCTGCTGGATCTGCGTATTCCTCATGGATGATTTCTGCGCCAAGCTTTTCTGCAGCTTCTTTAAATGCGGCTACTCCATCACGGCCAAACGAATAGTCAGGAGCGAGCGTGGCAATTTTTGTCCCTTTCTTGGCAATCGCAGCTGCACCCGCAACTGCGTCCTGAGACGAGTTACGCGCGGTACGGAAAATGTATTTATTGAATTCTTCACCAGTGATACTGTCCGCGGCAGCTGGCTCAACGATCATGATTTTTTCATATTCTTCAGCTAGAGGAAGGACAGCGAGTGTATCTCCGGAGCTGGAGGATCCGACAAGGAAGTCAACCTCGTCTTCTTCCAGTAACTTCGTAGCTTTTTGGACAGCCACTTCCGGTTTTGTTTCCGTATCTTCTACAATAAATTGAATCTTTCTTCCGGCAACTTCATTTTTTCCATCAGTTGCGTAAGCAAGGCCAAGTTCAAAGCCGCGCAGTGTCTGCTTGCCATACGCTTCAAGCCCGCCAGTCTGTGATGCCAGGACACCGATTTTGATTGGTTTGGTATTCTTTTTGTCTCCACCTTTATTTGTGGATCCGCCGGCCTCTTCATCACCACATGCACTCGTGAATAAAAGAACCATAATGAGAGTAAACATTAGTGCAATATTCCGTTTCGTCGATTTCACTTTTCCTGCCCCCTTTAAAATGTTTAATCAAAAGCGCTTCAAGCTGTGAGTTCATCTTAAAAGGAGCAAGTTACAAATGAGTTACATGCGGAACAAAAGAAAATAAGCTTGATGCCCGAGCCTCTCACCATGCAAAAAATCCCCCTGTATCTCAGGGAGATTTAGAAGGATTTATAAATATAAAGAGCGAAATGTTTTAAACTACCAAAGCACTCTATAGATCAATTGAAAATGAATTATCCGCTTTTGCTCTTAGTACCTAATTGTTCATCAGCTTTATGAATGTACACTTTTCCCTCGGTCGGAAGTTTTTGACACTTCGGCCAACCCGAAATGTCCTTGAAATCGGTCTTCGAGTACATTTTGATACTCGGACTGACCCGAAATGTCCTTGAAACCGTTCTTCGAGTACATTTTGACACTCGGACTGACCCGAAATGTCCTTGAAACCGTTCTTCCAGTACTCGGACTGTCATTGATAGTTTTTATGATTGACACTTTGCCTCGTTCGGAACCCCGAATTGTCATTCATCTCCTTTATGAATGACACTTTGCCTCGTTCGGAACCTCGAACTGTCATTCATCGCCCTTATGAATGACACTTCGCCTTGTTCAGAGGCCCGAGTTGTCATTCATCGCCTTTATGAATGACACTTTGCTTTGTCCGGAGGCTCGAGTTGTCATTCATTATCCTTGCTTCATTCCTTATCCCCTGGACTGTATAATCATTTCATACATATGCCTGGTCGGTTCAAGCGGGGTAACTCCAAGTTCTTTCTCAAGGATTTCACAGCATTTTTTATACCATTTGATAGCTTGAGGCCGATTGTTTTTCCGGTAATAACAGAACATCAGCAGCCTGTATGCTTCCTCCCAGGTCCGGTCTTTTTCGATAATTCGCTGGCACCAGTGGATTGCGGCATCATAGAGTTCTTTTCTGACATTCAGTTGAGCGAGTTTTTCGGCACTTCGCAAAAAGTAGACCATTAGACGCTCCCGTTCATTGATGCACCAGTCTTCATACCGTTTCTCCGGAAGAAAATCGCCTTGGTAGTACTGAAGGGCCCTCTCCAAAAGCTCAATTGATTTCTCAAGATTCGTTTCGACCAACCCAGTCTCGGCCATTTCCTCAAAAGACTCGCAATCAAGCTCAATTGCAGCATGCGGGTTGACGCTATAGCCGCTTCCTTCCCTGATGATAAAAAAAGAAGCTGATCGTGCTTTCCTTGCGGGCTCCAGAACATTGCTCAGTGCATTTAACGCCACTTTGAAGTCACGGTCTGCATTCTTTTCCGGCTGTTCAGGCCATAGCAATTGAAAAATATCCTCTTTTAAAAGGAATTGCTTTTTCTTGGTTAATAACAGCTGGAATAATTCCTTTGCCTTTCCCCTTTGCCAATCACGCTCCTCAATTTCCCTGCTGCCAAGCCAAACTTTGAAGCGGCCCAATGTCTGCACTCTTACCGTATAGCCTGGATGCGCACTTAGCCGCGGCAGATTCAAGTCCTCAAGCAACTTTTCAGCGTATGAAGGCATGACAGCCTCTTTAACCGCCTCAATCAGCATTGGTGCAAAAACCTGCATATCACGCGGACCAAATGTTGTCCTTTTTTTAACGAAGAATTCATATTCGCCAGTTTTCATCAATCCCAGAAACCCGGCGAAGAAGGACTTAAACTGCTCCATAGCTCCAGCGGTATAGGAAAGATAAGACTGCCAGAACGAAGCGAGCATTTTTCCATAGTCGTCCCCGCATTCGGAAAATAGCCCTTCCGCCTTTTGAAAAAACTCGCTTGCCTCTTGCTCTTTGTTGTTGTAGTTTGCCGATATTCCCATACAAATGGTGATAAGTGCGGATAGCCAAATATCTTGGACTTTCTCTGTTTCAACAAGCGCAAGTCTTCCTGATTCCATAGCACGTTCGTATTCGCGGCGGCTTCCATACAAAACACAAAGGCCCATCAACGGCTCTGCCTTGCCTCTTTCCACATTCAAGCGTCCCATAATTTCAAGTGCAGTCTGATAGCACTGTTCGGCAAGCTTGAGTTCATACTGGTCGATCAGCTGGACGGCATGGCCCATTCGGATCCAGCCACAGCCTTCTACATACGGAGCCTGCACCTGGATTCCATGCTGGATTCCCGACTGTGCAAGAGCTTTCGCTTCAGTACCGTTTCCAGTAAAGGCTTCAAGTAAGGCCAAAAGTAAATCTGTTTCACGATGAGATTGCGGCAGTGCCGACTTTTTCAAAGAATCAGCAGCCTGCATAGAAGAAGTTAGCACCCTTCTCATTTCCGCAAACCGCCCTGTCCGGAGATAAAGTCTTGCCTGGAGGTTGTCATCCTCAACCGGTGTTCCCATTGCCCTTGCCCGCTCCAGCCACTTTTCTGCTTTCAATGCCTGTCCGTTATTAATCAAATTTTCGGCCAGAAGCCGATACAGCCTGCCTGTATCTTCTGCCGAGCCGGATAAAAGTGATTTTTCCCGAAGCTCAATTGCCTGGGCCAGCAGCCGCTCCGCTTTTAACGGCTGGATCGTATCAAGGTAGATTTTCGCCTTCCCTTCAAGCGCCTTGCACTTCCATTCAAGATCTCCCTGCTTCCCGGCTGTTTCAATTGCCTGATCATATAACCCCTCTGCCTGCTCGTAGTTTGAACGAAACCGATTTACCTCTCCTTCAAGGAAAAGGAGGCGGGGATATCTGATTTTTTCGGTTTGGGGAATTCTTATTAGTCGGTCATTTAAACTTTCCAACTTTCCATTTTCCAAAAGCTGTATGCCCTGTTCGTTCATTATTCCGGCAGCCGCGTCATACTGTCCGATTTTTTCATAGCAATACAAAGCCTCTTCCCACTGCCGGTTCCTCTCGTAAAAGCGGGCGCTGTTCAACATTAGCTGGCGATGAAGGCTGGGTTGATTAAGAATCAGCCTTTCCTCGAGAAATTCGCGGAACAGTGCATGATATCTGTATTGGCCCTCGCCGACCTGATGAATGAACAAATTTTTTGCGGTCAGTTGCTGAAGCATGGCCTGCGAGCCATTCATTCCCAGGACATAATCACATACATCTGTACTAATTTCCTCAAAAATAGAAGTTTGCTCCAGGAATTGCTGAATCATCGGCGGCTGCTTTGAAAAGACTTCATGAACCAGGTAGTGAAACAAATCTTCAAGTGACTTTGATGGCTGGACAAACAGGTCATTCAAGCTCTGCAAAGAGGGAAGCTGCTGGGCAATCATCCCGATCGCGATGACCCAGCCCTCGGTGATGACAAAAAGCTGTTCTAATTCCTCGTCGGAAAACTCCACTTCGTAAGAATCGCTTAATAAAAGATCGATTTCCTCTTTTCCAAAAACAAGATCAGCCTTTGTAACCTCGTTTAGTTGATTTACCGCCTTCAGTTTCGCAAGGATTTTCCAGCCAGGCCGTGTCCTTGTCGAAAGCACCAGGTGGAGATTGGCGGGGATATGCTCGAGCAGCATCTCCATCCAGACATTGATGTGGTAAGAATGTTCAACAGAGTGGAAATCATCGATAATCAGAATAATCGGTTCAGCGATGGCCACAACTTCATTTATAAAAATGGAACATAGCATCCCAAGCTCTTCGTCCCGTATATAGCGGTCCATCGTTTTAATATAGGTTGCCAATTCGAGGCCAAACTCAGGGAAATTCGTCCGTATGGAAGCAATTAAATATGATATAAAAGGAAGAATATCGTCATCGGAGGAGGAAATGGTATACCAGCAGCAATCCTGCTTTTCATCCTTTACATACATGACCAGCGCCGAGCTTTTGCCATATCCAGCGCCAGCCTGGACAATGGTCAAGGGTTTATTGGTAACCGCTTTCAATTTCATCGAAACAGCAGCTCGTCTGACCCATTGCTCTTGCTGAGCCGGAACTACCAATTTAGTTTTGATTAACGGCAATGTTCCCTGCATACTATCTCCATCCTATTTTCGTAATATTGGAATTATTTTACCATAAAACTTATCTCCTTGGAGAAAATGGCTAAAATAAAGTAAACCTTCTAAAGACCCCTTAATTTCCAGTAAAAACAATAAGGATTACCCCCAAAAGCACAACCTTTAAACCTAAATCTATCTTTTGAGACCTGTCTAGCTCCACAAGGAAAGAATAGTCATCGGTTTTTCTTAATACGAAGCGCTTGCGCTTTTCTTGTTGGCCATTTTAATTTATCAAACTAGCAAACGAATTACACCTAAGAGGAGGAGATTAAGTGGATCGTATTTTTAGGTGGATTATCAGGTCCTTATTTGCACCTGTGACAGGAAGTACCGGGGCAGTTGCAAGTACACTTGGTTTTTTTCTCGCCTTTTTACCATTAGATCGTTTCAATATACCGCTAATAGTCTTATTGTTAGCCGTATCCCTAGTGTTTCGCCTTAATTTCATCGCCTTGTTTCTTGGAACGTTGATTACCTTTTTTGTACCGCACATCCGCCAATTGCCTTTATTGGATTTGCCGGTATTGGAAGATATTCAGGTCATTTCGAATCTCAAGGCTAGATTCGAAGCTTCCCCTGCAGCTGCTTCAGGAATAGTTGGGGGCTTCGTTGGGCTTATCACCTACTATTTCTTCCACTGGTTTTATAATTTAGGCTTGAAAACATCGAAGGAAAACCAGGATTCTATTTTTCTTGACCCGGCAAAAAGCCGTTGGTCGATTATTAAACGAATGGGTGTAGGCTTCATTTTATTAGTAGTTTTTATATCCACTATCTTTATAGAAAGCCTGGCGAAGAACCCGGTATTTCCCAAGTTAAACCTGGATAGCAATGTGACAGCAAAAAGTGAAATTGAGTCTATCAATACAAAGCTAAGCGAGAAGGAGCTGGCATCTCAGCTTTCTAACTCAAAAGCCCCTGCTGCTCCAGAAAGTTTAGGTAAGCTAACTCAAAAGCAACTGTCAACAAAACAAGAAGTTTACGCATTTTACGTCGACTGGGACGAAAATAGTAAATTGTCTTTCCAGAAACATAAAGACTCAATTACAACCGTGGTGCCCGAGTGGCTCCAGCTTACTTCTGAGCTCCGACTGAAAACAAGCATAGACAAGTCGATTGTCAAAGAAGCAAAGGCCCATAATATCAAAATCCTCCCACTTGTTAATAATGTTGTAGATAACAAGTGGGATGGGGATACACTGCACCGTTTATTTACCGTTCCTGGTGCAGAAGAAGATTTTATTAAAAGCATGTTGCGATATGTGCAAAGAAATGAATTTGACGGAATTAATATAGATTTTGAGGAAGTCCATCCAAAGGACAAAGGGCAGTTCACCCAGTTTATGGACAAATTGTATAAAGCCTTTCATGAACAAGGCCTTATGGTCACAGTTGATGTCCCGCCGAACAATCCCAGCTTTAACTACCCTGCTCTTGCAAAGAGTTCTGACCGAGTATTCGTAATGCTTTATGACCGGCACCATTCCATAAGTGCTCCTGGTCCAATTTCCCCATCGAATTGGGCAAAGGAAAGCCTGAGCCAACTCGGGATTCCTTCTGAAAAATTGATTGTCAGTCTGGGAAACTACGGCTACAACTGGGAGGAAAATGCAAAACAGCCCGCAGAGCCGATTACATTCAGCGAAATTATGAAGCTGGGAAGCACGTCCGATTTAAAAGTCCATTGGAGCAGCGTGGCCGGAAATCCTTATCTCCGCTATAAGCAAGATGGGAAAAATCATACAGTTTGGTTCCTTGACGCTGCGACATTTTACAATCAAATGAAGCTGGCAATCGATAGCGGTTCAAGAGGAGTCGCACTTTGGCGCCTTGGTTCCGAGGACCCTGCCATCTGGGATTTCATAAATCAGCCCGATGAAATTCAAAACCCGTCTGCTGCTTTGGATACTTTGGCCTCCAATGAGCCAGATATTGTAACAGGAGCCGGGGAGGTTATAAAGGTTTCTAAAGCTGAGACAGGGAAACGAACAATCAAGCTGAATGGAAATGGCTTAATTGATTCAGTGAATTACGCCAAGCTGCCAAAGCCATTCCAGGTGGCTCAATATGGCAAGCCCGCTTCAAAGAAAGTTGTTCTTTCCTTCGATGACGGCCCTGATCCAGCGTATACACCACAAATCCTGGACATCTTAGAAAAGAATAATATTAAAGGAACCTTTTTTATTGTTGGGGAAAACGCCCTTCAGCATCAAGAACTCGTGGAAAGGATGCATGAGGAAGGCCATGAGATTGGCAATCATACATTTACACATCCTGATGTAACTAACCTCTCTCCATTTCAAATGAAAATGGAATTAAATGTGACTCAGCGATTGATTCAACAAATTACTGGCCATTCGATGACCATTTTCCGGCCGACATATGATGCCGATACAGTGCTAACGAAAAAGGGCGAACAACAGGCGGCCCTGGAAGCCCAGAAACTAGGATATACGATGGTTAGCGAATCCATAGATTCCGATGATTGGAGAAC